>JAAYQR010000011.1 GCA_012519205.1 Candidatus Epulonipiscium sp.
CTTGCACGTATCTTTTTTTCGTGTTATCTTACACATAGTCGTTTCCATTTGTAGGTTTTTTTCCTTTTTTAAACCTACCAGAGGCCTTTCAGATCTCATTTCTTTCATACTAAGTTAACAGAGCCAATTATATATAGTACTATATATAATATTTAATTATTCGTCAATTTGAACTTTTATCTTCTAGGATTCTTCACCGCCCTTAGAATGACAAGCAAATAAGTATCCCCCCAGTATTTATAATTTTATATTGTTAATGTATAATATTATTGATTGATATCAGTACCAACCGTATATACTATATAGATTATTTATAAGCATTTTAAAAACCATCTAAGCATTACTTACGACATTGCTATAATCAAAAAGTTTATTATTAATGCTCAGTAAAAAGGAGTACTGCTATGAAACATAAAATGTTGCTAAGATTTGCCATGCAGGCAGGGGAAATTATGTTAAGAAGTGGTGCGGAGACTTACCGGGTAGAAGATACTATTCATAGGATTCTTTCTGTTTATAATTTAGATGTTATAGAAGCATTTGTAACCCCTACAGGTATCTTTGCTACCATTGACGACAAATCTATAGAAATGACAACCCTCGTTAAAAGAATCAAATACCGCTCTATCCGCCTTGATAAAGTAACTTTAGTAAATGATTTATCTAGAAAATTTGTAGAAGGGAAAATTTCCCTTACCCATGCAATAAATGAACTAAATGTAATAGATAAAACCCCTCCCTACCCATCCCATATTATTATCGGAGCAACCGGGCTTGCTTCTTCATTTTTTACTCTTGTATTTGGAGGAACTCTAATAGATTTTCTTGTTTCATTTGCCATAGGGATTTGTTTAGGAATTATGCAGTTATATTTTAACAAGGCAAAGGCCTCTAGATTCTTAGTTGATTTAATAGGCGGATGCCTAATCGGAGTATTAGCTCTTATATCAACCTTATTTATCTTTCAGGTAAATTTAGATCAAATTATTATAGGCTCTATCATGCCCCTCGTTCCCGGAGTAGCCATTACTAATGCTATACGGGATACTATTGAGGGAGATTTGCTATCTGGCGTTTCTAGAGGTGTAGAAGCTTTCTTTATTGCCGTATCCATAGCAGTAGGGGTTGGGGTAGCTCTTAAAATATGGTTTGTATTACAAGGAGGTGTTATATGATTGTCCAAACTATAAGCACATTCTTTGCCACCTTTTTCTTTGGAATATTATTTAATATCTCGAAAAAAGAACTTTTATACTGTGGGGTCATCGGAGCTATAGGATGGGTTATATATCTTAGTTTTTTAGGATTTAGCAGTTCTGTAGTATTATCTAGCTTCATTAGCTCTCTTACAATAAGTATATTATCTAAATTTTTTTCTAAGGTAAGAAAAGTTCCCGTTACTATCTTTTTAATATCAGGAATCATTCCCCTTGTCCCTGGAGCAGGGATGTATAGAACAGTTTATTCTATGCTTTCTCAAAATTTCGAGGATGCGGCATTTTATGGGGCACAGACATTACAGGTGGCTGGAGTTATTGCTATTGCTATTATATTTACTTCATCGTTTCCATCAATATCAAAAAAATAATGGGCGGGTATAAAAACCCGCCCTACTTTAGCTTAACTAGGAAAAAACTTCTTCTTGATTTAGTACTTTGATTCCTTTTTCCTGCAATACTTCTATTGCCTTCTTTGGATCATCCACACAAAATAAAATCAATGCCTCGTGGATGGTTTTGTGGGTAAAGGAATATAGATATTCTATTCCTATGTCTTCTTCATCTAAAAAGTTTAATACTTCATTTAATCCGCCGGGGGTATGGGGTACAGCTACTGCAAATATTTCCGTAGTATTGACTGTAAATCCGGCTTCTTTTATTACTTCTAGGGCTTTGTTCGGTTTATCCACTACCATCCTAAGTATTCCAAATTCAGTAGTGTCAGCTAGACATGTTCCACTTATATTTACTCCATTTTCTGTAAGTATTCTAGTAATCTTCGCCAGCCTGCCTTTTTGGTTTTGAACAAATACAGAGATTTGTTTCATTAACATAGAAAGCCCTCCATTCTTTATAATTGGTAGCCAGTTAAAAATGCCTTTTTATTTATTTCTATGGTTTTAGGGGGCACAGTTCTTTCGATTGCTGCATTCCATTCTTCTTCTGGAAGTCCTAGGTGCTTTGCTAGCATTCCAAGAAGCACCGTATTTAATACCCTCATATTGCCTAATTCTTTTGCTATCTTAAGGGCATCAACAACATAGGTGTCTTTACAAGCCTCTTTTATTCTTTCTATGGTATTATCAGGGTATTTTGCTGCTCCCGTAATAACTGGCATGGGGTTTATTTCCTGCTCATTTACTATGGCAATCCCATCTTCTTTTAGATAATGAATCCACCGTAGAGCCTCTAATTTTTCAAAAGCTAAGAGTATATCAGCACAGCCTTCTTCAACTAAAGGTGAATATACCTCATTTCCATATTTCACATGGGTGACAACACTGCCTCCTCTTTGGGCCATTCCATGGACTTCAGACATTTTAACATCATAGCCTTTGTTTATTGCTACATCCCCTATTATTCTGCTGGTCAAAAGGGTACCTTGTCCCCCAACCCCCACGATTAGTATATTTCTTGTGTTCATTCTACTCACCTTCCTTTACGATTGCAGCAGTTTTACAAACTCTTGTACAAAGCCCACATCCATTACAAAGAGCATCGTTTATAACAATCTTACCATCCTGTTTTTCAATTGCAGGGCAACCTAATCTTAAACATAATCCACATTGTATACAATTATCGTTAATCTTATATGCTGGTTCCCTTGTTTTGATTAATAATGCACAGGGCCTACTAGCAATTATAACAGATGGTTCATCTCTATTTGTTTCTTCTTTTAATACGGTTTCTACTTCTTTTAAGTCAAATGGATCCACTACCCTTACATTTTTGATTCCTACAGCTCTAGATAATTCTACTAAGTTTAGAATAGGCGCTGCTTCCCCTTTGATAGTTCTTCCCGTCGCTGGATTATCTTGGTGCCCTGTCATTCCTGTGGTTGAGTTATCTAAAATGATAACTGTGGACATTCCCTTGTTATATACTATATCAATCAATCCTGTGATTCCTGAATGAATAAATGTGGAATCTCCAATAATTCCAACCCAATTCTTAGAGAATTCTCTTCCTCTTGCTTTTTCCATCCCATGGGCCATACCTATACTAGCCCCCATACAAACACAGGTATCAATTCCTTCTAGTGGTGGAAGGGCCCCCAAGGTATAACAGCCAATATCTCCTGTAGCATTAAGTTTTAGTTTTTTTAGAACATAATACATTCCTCTGTGGGGGCATCCTGGACATAGTACAGGTGGACGTCCCGGAAGTTTTTCTGGGGCTTTGATATTTTTTTCTGTGTTTAAAACTGCTTTTTGTATTTTTCTTGGGGACAATTCTCCCTGAACTGAGAACACTTCTTTTCCTATGATAGATATTCCCCAGCTTTTTACTTGATCTTCTATGATTGGTTCTAATTCCTCTACAATATAAAGGGTTTCTACTTCCTTAGCAAAATCTTTAATTAACTTTTTGGGTAAGGGATGTACCAGCCCCAGTTTTAGTACCGAAGCTTCTGGTAGAGCTTCTTTTGTATACTGATAAGCTATACCACTGGTAATAACCCCAATTTTTTTGTCAGCCCATTCCACTTTATTAATATCAAATTCATTAGCATCTGCAGCCATCTTATTCATTCTATTTTCAACTACTACATGTCTTTTTATTGCCATTCCCGGCATCATAACATTCTTTTGTATGTTTTTTTCATATGGCTTTAATTCTATGTTTTGTCTTTCACCAAATTCCACAATGCTTTGCGCATGGGAAATGCGGGTTGTCATACGAACAAAAATAGGTGTATCATATTGTTCACTAAGTTCAAATGCTAGCTTGACATAGTCCTTTGCTTCCTGACTATTAGAAGGCTCAAGCATCGGAATATGGGCAGCTCTTGCATAATGGCGGCTATCTTGCTCATTTTGGGAACTATGCATTCCCGGATCATCAGCTACTAAAACTACTAATCCCCCATTTACCCCCGTATAAGCTACAGTAAATAGGGGGTCTGCAGCCACATTTACTCCTACGTGCTTCATGGAAACCATGGCCCTGGCTCCCCCCATGGAGGCCCCTATGGCTACTTCCATTGCCACCTTTTCATTGGGAGACCATTCTGCATAAATTTCATCGTATTTGGCAATAAATTCGGTTATTTCAGTACTAGGGGTTCCCGGATATGCTGTTGCTACTTTTACCCCGGCTTCATAGGCCCCCCTGGCTATGGCCTCATTTCCTAATATTAGTTTTTTCATATAATCCCTCCGTAAAGTTGTCGCTTTTTATAGTATTACACTAGTGAGAATATAGGCTCACATATCATATAAGCCAAGACATGTCATTTCGAATGAAACAAAGTGCATCTAACGCAGGTCTATAACTCTCTTTGCTTTACCCTCGAATCTTTTTAGGGTTTTTGGTTCTACAAGATTTATTTTGGCATCAATTCCTAAGACCGTCCTAAGGTTATGGCTGATTTTATCTTTAAGTGCCTGTAATTTGCTGTATCTTTCTAAAAGTCGTCCATCAATTAGCTCAACATTTAACTCTAAGGTATCCATATATCCTTTTTTCTTTACAATTATTTCATAATGAGGACCTATTTCTTCCATACCCACCAAAACGCTTTCTATTTGCGACGGAAAAATATTTACTCCTCTTATGATTAACATGTCATCACTTCTACCTTGAACCTTTGCCATCCTAATAAGGGTTCTTCCGCATTCACATTTTTCTTCAATCAGATATGTAATATCCTTTGTCCTATATCTAAGAAGGGGAAGGGCTTCTTTTGTAATTGTGGTTATAACCAGTTCCCCTTTCTTTCCTAAGGGTAATACTTCCTCAGTAACAGGATCTATTATTTCGGCAATGAAATGGTCTTCTGCAATATGCATTCCGCATTTGTATTGACATTCTCCCGAAACCCCAGGGCCTATTAGCTCACTCATTCCATAATTTTCTGTAGCTATCATTCCCCATTTTTTTTCTAATTGTCTTCTCATTTCTTCCGTATGACCTTCTCCACCAAATAGGCCCAATCCTATTTTCAAATCAGTAACTGGGTCAATTCCCATTTGCTCAGCTACTTCTGCTATATGAAGTGCATAGGATGGGGTACTGACAAGAAGTGTTGTTTCAAAATCTTTCATAAGCATAATCTGTTTTTCGGTATTTCCGGAAGACATAGGTACAACCATGGCTCCTATTTTTTCAAGTCCATAATGAAGCCCAAAAGCCCCAGTAAACAATCCATATCCAAAGGCAATTTGTGCTACATCTTCATCGGTTGCCCCTGCAGTAGCTGCCATTCGGGCCGTAAGTTCTGTCCACATATTCAAATCATTTCTTGTATAGCCTACAACAGTGGGCTTTCCCGTCGTACCCGAAGAACCATGGACTCTTACCAATTCTTTTTTTGGTACGGCAAACAATCCAAAAGGATAATGTTCCCTTAAATCTTCTTTCTCCGTAAAAGGTATTTTTTTAAGCTCTTCTAAAGAATGAATATCTTCAGGGGTAATTCCTATTTCATCCAGCCTTTGTCTATAAAAAGGAACCTTATCATATACTCTTTTTATGGTATTTTTAAGTCTTTTTATCTGGATTTCTTCCATCTTCTCTCTTCCTAGCGTTTCTTCCCTAGACCAAATCATCTGTTGCCATCCTTTCTTTTTTCAAGAGATTTATTTTATTCTTATTAAAAATAAGATTTAAATGGCTTTCTTCATATTTTTTCGTTACAAGACTTACGACGGGAACTATCACCAAGGGAACTATAATCCCTAAGCAGCTGAGTAGCGGAGTAAGACTAGGATCCATATTAGTTATAAGCGCCCCTCCAACTACCAACACAATAGCTGTTATAATTCCTGCCCAAACTCCTGTTTTCGTTACCTTTTCCCAATACAATCCTAATAAGTACGGAGCAAGCAAACACCCCGATACAACTCCCCAAGAAAGAGCAGCTAAAGATAAGACATGATTTGGTGTAATGGCTATAATAAAAGAAAGTACTACAAAAAGAACGCATAAGAATTTCATAATAATCATTAACTTGTTTTTATTAATCTTAGGAAATAAGGCTCCCTCTATTAAATCCAAAGCTACCGCAGAGCTGGATGCTAGAACCAAAGAGGCTAAGGTAGACATAGAAGCCGATAAAATCAAAATCAATATAATAGCAGATACAAAATTCGGTAGGGTATTAGCAAATACTTGCGGAATAATCATATCTGGATTTGCAACCCCATCTACCATAGGCATAACATTGGGGAAGAATAATCTACTCAAGACCCCTGTAAAATATGCCCCAAAGGCAACAAGTAGAGCAAATCCCGTGGAAACCCATTTTGCCGATACAATGGATTTTTCGTCCTTTATAGTATAAAACTTATGTACCATCTGTGGAAGTCCCCAACTACCTAAACTGGTAAGAATAACTAGGGACAGTATTGTTCCTATTCCTCCCGGGGGATTAATAGGATTCATAAGATTAGAATCAATACTTCTTAATTTTTCAAAAGCATTAGCAACTCCCCCAACTGTCGGATTGTTAATTATGAAAAATAACATTAATATAACACCAATTATCATAATAATTCCTTGAATAAAATCGGCAATCGTAGCTGCCACAAATCCTCCAAGAAACAAATATATAGCTGTTAAAATGCTCATAATAAGAATAGCTGTAACTGTTGACATTCCAAATAATTCTTCGAACAAATAACTTAATCCTTTATAAACAGAAGCAGAATAAGGAACTAGAAATATAAAGACAATGGCAGCAGTCACTATTTTTAAAGCCTTGCTTTGGTAGCGTACTTCAATAAACTGGGGCATTGTAGACACATTAAGCCGCTGGGTCATTTCTCTTGTTTTTCTACCTAATATTTGCCACGCTAAAAAGCTTCCTACTACGGTATTTCCAACCACAATCCATAAGGTTGAGATACCCGAACTCCATCCTATCTTTCCCGCATATCCTATGAATATAACTGCTGAAAAATAGGCTGTCCCGTATGAAAATGCACTCATCCATGGGGGAACATTCCTATTACCCAGAAAAAAACCATCAATCCCTTTTACCTTTTTTCGACTCATTATGCCTATTCCTATAATTGTCATTATATACAACACTAAAAATATAATATGCATACCCGTCCTCCTTGGTAACAAAATTCTTATTTATATTTATACACTAAGTGAAATAAATATTCAATCTACAATTTACACTCTTATAATATCATTTATTTAATTGCATAATCAATCATTATCAACACTTTTCAATAAAAATATGATTTATGAGAAGATTCATGCATTAATTTTAAACTTTTTTATGCATATTGGAATACTTTTGAAAGAATCTATTCATAATAAAGAAATAAGTGGTATTTTTGCTAACTTATTATAGGAGGATATTATGAAAAAGCTAAGTCGATTAAAGACAAATGGTCTTCTTGCCCTTTTGATGGTATTATTTCTAAATTACCCCCTGTTACATGCAAAACCCCATGACCCTAATTCCTATATGCGATTTACCTGGGGAATGGTAACCCAAGATGGAATTAATATCAGACAATATCCCGATACATATTCTAATATCTTAGGAAGAGTTAATTACCATGATATTCTAATAATCACGGGAAAATGCGGCAAATGGTATCAAATAAGACATAGAAATGAAAATGCATGGATCTATTCAATGTACATAGAAGGATACAAACTTGAACTATTGCCTGAGACAATCTCTCCCACTAGTGAAGATCTACTAAGAAGAGAAATTGTAAGTTATGCAAAACAATTTATAGGTACCCCCTATCGCTATGGGGGACAAAGTCTAAGAGATGGTGTGGATTGTTCTGGCTTTACTCAGGCCATTATGGATAACTTTGATATCTCTTTACATCGAAATTCCCACGATCAAATAAAAGATGGAAAATCCATCGAGAAAGGAGATTTAAGTCCTGCAGATTTGATTTTCTTTGATACTTCTGGCAAAAATAGCGGTAAGATTTCCCATGTTGGTCTGTATATAGGCAATAATCGCTTCATCCATGCCACTACATCAAAGGGAGTAAAAATTGATAACCTATCGCAGGCATATTATCAAAAATGCTATGTAAAGGCAGTATCGGTAGTCAATCACTAAAAGGAACGGTATAACCCGTTCCTTTTCTTATTTAGCATCTTTTCTTCGCACAATCTTCTGATGGGGTTGGATCATCTACCCCTTTAAAGCCAGGTTTAAAAGATTGAGGTTTGCAGCAAACTTCAAGAGGTTGAATGCTTTGTTCAAGAAGATTTCCTTCAACAAAGTCAAGGCAAGCATTTTCTGCTTCAACTTCAACAGGAATACATTTCGGTGGAACACATAGGCCCTTATGAGGTATTTTATATTGTACATAATAGATAGCCTTAAGATAAATAGTAAGCCCTATGGCTGCAGTTAGAGAATCAATATCAAGATTAACCACTTTACCTAGCGCCTGAGCAACAAGACCTTGACGAAGTGCATTATTGCCATCATCTCCATTTTCCATGAATCCTAAGAAATTAACCACTGGTACACAGTCTCCATTTTGCCCATAGGAAACTCCATAAGGGGTATACATGTCAACAGCAACAGAGATTGGGTTAGTATCATCATCGAAATAAGGATCTTGGTCATCACCGGGTAGATATTGTATGGTAAAGCATTGATTATCAATTATCTGACAGTTATTTCCTATTAGCTTAGCTTCAAAGGTAACATCTATTTCTGTCAAGAAAACCCTTGCACAATTTGGTCTTCTTGCTAATGGTGTTACGCTAGAGCCATCTTCTTCATCAAAGTTGAAATCAATATCGATAACCCGAAGTTCGATACCTGATACACCTTCAAAGTTTACATCGGGGAATAAGTCTTCTAGGTTGTCAACAACTCTACAAATATTAATTCCACATTCGTCAAATACAACCGGCGCTGCAACAGTTAATAGTCTAGGTTCTCCGAGTGGTGGCATACACAAGCATCTTCTGCCGGATTAATATCTATCGGCTTACATACCGGGCATTCCCCTGCTGTAGGTCTTTGCAATATTTTACCTTTTGTTTGATTTTTACCACAACATGCCATAAACTTTCCCTCCTAATTAAATTTAATTTCAATAATATACTATGTGAAAATTGTCGATTTGGTTACTATTAACATTATATTTTTTCTTCTTATATCATAAATAGACTTCTTTAGAATATATATTACTTGATAAGGAATTTTTAGGAGGTCACTTATGTCTTGTTTTTTGAAACTTTCAAATCAAGGTTTAGTGGTAGTCGATTATAGCCCAAGAAATGGCTTATATTATCAAACTTTCATGGAGGAAAAAGTATCCCGGCCAAATCTTTTACTATCAAATGGTTCCTATGAATATACCGCGCTTTTTGACGAAAATGATGACTTTCATGTTATAGCCAAAAATAATAGAAATCAGATTCTACATCTTAGACAATCCTCTGACAAGATACTAAAGGATATTGTTTTAGATGATTCCAATAATGAATTTAAAATAAGCAACCTATCAGCCTTAGCTCTAAATAATCAGATTCATTTATTTTATTACGCGGATCATCCTTCTGAGCAAACTCCTGAACTTATTCATCATGTAATAAAGGAACCGCTTTCCACTCCCCAAACCCTAGGAACTCTTTATAGCCGTAATCTTAATTATGATTTAATCAAACATAAAAAGACCCTCATCCTGACCATGATTAATAAGGATGAGCAGGATTTTAGTATCAACGTTAATTCCCTAGGCAATAACAAAGGACAATGGGAACATCTTTTTACTCCCGTTACTTCAGCATTTCCTATTACTTATTGTAAATTAACTGTTGATGCAAAAGGTCTATATCACTTAATCTATATCCAAGAACAATATGGTCAGTATCAGTTACTATATAAGTATATGAACAGAGAATGGTCTAAATCGGAGCTGTTATATTCCTGTGGTTACCCCTTTCAACCTGTTTTTTTAGTATACCGAGATTCGCTATGGATAAACTGGATTGAAAATAATATATGCAAGGCTATCTTATCAGTAGACGGAGGTGTTAGCTTTTCGGCACCTATTCATACCTCCATGCAGGACTCTGATATATCACTGCATTCCCTTAGCATCTGCCATGGACTAGAATCATCCCTTATTTGCAATCAGCTTTATGGTATAAGCAGTCCCATTCCTAAGTTTGCTGTTTTAAATAGTATGGATATGGATGGAATTCATTCTAATATATCTCCTAATACGGAACTTAAACTATACCTTAATAATATTAAAAATCAATTAAAGATTTCAGTTTCAAAAACAAAATTGGAGGAAGAAAACGCAACCCTTAAAGAACAATTGGAATATCTAAATCAGATTCAATTAGAAATTACAGATAAATATAATGAACTGGCAGACCTTGCTACAAAAATACAGGATGAAGGAAAGAAATGGAGGAATTTATACAATCAGTCCAAAAGTGAGATAGAATTCTATAAGAAAAGAGCCAAACAGCTAGAAAAGTCCATCGAGCTAAAAAAAGAAGTGGATACAACTGAAATAATAGATGAAGAAGAAATGTCCCCTATGCCTACAAAAGATGAAGATACTAAGCTTGATAAAAAAATATAACTGTCAAAGAATAGGTTGTACTATTATTCCAGTAAACAGAATATAATTAAATATCAAAGTATATTTGGGGAAGCGGGCGAACTCTGTTCGCCCTAAATAAAAATAGTTCGAACAGGCCCCGCTACCTAGGAAGGAAGATACAAAATGATTAAAGAAAGAGTAAATTACTATGTTGTAAAACAAAATAAGGGTATCCTTTGGGCTTTTTTCCATGATTTTATCGATGGCATATGTTGTATGACTTATACCTACGATAGTTGGTCTAAAAAACAAATAATTTTCAAGGAAGGAACCAAAAATTTTTCGGTATATCTAGATAATAAAGATATGATTTACTTGTTTTGTCAAGATACTTCAGGAAATATCCTTTTATATCAGCATTCTCCAGATAAATGGGTATCTCAGATACTTTTATATAGTAAAACCGGCTTTTTAGATTCCCTTCATTTTGATGCTATTATTCAAGGAGATAATCTTTCTTTGTTTTATAATCTAAAAGACCCCAATAATCCCTCCCGCCATGCCTTAGTACAGCAGGTATCCATTAAAAACGCCCAATGGAATGCACCTTCCCTTATAGACTACATTAAACCCCTCGAAAATCGACCTTTCTCGGTATATAAGGATTCTGTCGACAATATATTTCTTTTTTATCAAAAAGGTCAAAATAATTGCCAATTAGGATATAAAAAGCAACCTATAGAAACTGGGAGTTGGAGCGAATTTTATTCCTTTGCTATTAGTAGTATTTCCTATACTGATAACTCAATATTATTAAATAACAATACTATCCATAGCCTTTATATAAAACAGGAAAAACATTATTCTACTTTATTTTATAGACCTCAGCATGGGTTGGAATGGAAAGAACCCCAAAGGTTATTTGAAAAGCCAAATATCTCTTCCTGCTCCTTATTTATGATGGATAATCATTTATGGGCTGCTTGGGTATGGGATGGAAAACTATATAGCAGTTATTCAACGGATTTTGGTAATAGCTTTTCGAGCCCTTCTATTCACCTTAGTGATTCTCAAGAAATACCTATTAAAACCCACTATCAAAGTAATTTTCATAATGAAAAAAAACACCTGTGTGCAAATGAAATATATATTTATTCACAAGACCAGATAAAATTCCTCATTATTCCTGATATTTTCCCAGCCTTAAGAGGAAATTCGATGCAATTTGAAGAAACCTTTGTTCCCGTTACTGAAAAGGTTGATACTTATCTAAATGAAATAAAATTTCATCTTAGCCAAGTTTACGAAGAGGTTTATCTATGTAAAAAACAATTAAGGGAAAAAGATAGCCAAATAGCCCAGTTAAAGTATACTCTTAAAGTAAAAAATCAAGATTTTTCGCAAACTACATATGAATTTCGCAAATCTGAAGAAGGTCAAAAAAATGAGCTTTTAGCCTTAAAGGAAAGAACCAAAAGCTTAGAGAAAAAACTTAAAGAAAGAGATGATGATATAAAAGTATTAGAAGAAAAAATTGTTGCCCAAAAAAAGGGTATAAATATATTAAAACAAGAACTAGAGCTTAGAAAAGCCCCGCTTATTATTACAACCGATGAAAACAATGAAACCAAGCGAAATAAGACATCACTTTTAAAAAGATTGTTCAATTTCGAAGAAGAACATACTAATTAAGAGCCTTTTCTTCATTTTCAATAAGTTTTTCTATTAGGTATGCCGCCTCACCTATTATATAACTGCAGTTATTTTGACAATCTCTTAGTTTTCTTAGCTGGCTGCAATTAACTGCCTTATAATTACTTTGAAATGTGTCAATAAAGCGAATCCTCAACCTCCTTACAGTTCTTTCATCAAAGAGCAATCCAAAAACCATGGTAGCGGCAGAAATAAGGTTACAAGTGCCGCCAATGCCTAATCCAACATTTAAACCTTTGCATAAATCATAACACTCCTTAGGGATGTCCAAATTATAACGTTCTTCTGCAGCCTTTATAATGCATTGGGTACAATTATATCCTCTTAAATAGTAATATACCGATCTTTTTCTCATAAATACAACCTCCTTTCTTCATTATATGAAAAAAAAGGAGGTTTGCTTACTTTTCATATTATTTTTTTACAATTTTCACTGCTGCCGGACGATAATTTTGGCTTTGCCATCTTTTTTCTCTTAAACGAATCCATAGATAAGAAATAGCCATAAATATAAAACCACTGACTATCCCTGCGGGTTCTTGTATGTTTTCGTAACCCAAATATATGGAACCATAATACCCTAGGAAAAAGCCAATAAACAATGACATCAAAGGTATTCCATACATAATAAATGTAGCCTTAAGAAAGTCCGAATACTCCAAATCAATTTCTACCCAATCCCCTATCTTTGCACTACACAAATTATCAGCCTCTAATATCATTTCCTCGGCTTTATATCCATGGGTGCAGGCACCACATTTTTGGCAAGCCTCATTTCTTATCATGCTTACACTAATGAACTTTTCCCGTACATCAATTACTTTTCCGATTTCTCCTTTTTCTAATTCTTTCATACCATACCGCCTTTACTATCTATTAGAAATCAAATCTTTAAGGACTTCACCGGCAATAATCAACCCCGCAACAGACGGGACAAAAGAAACACTTCCTGGAATTCGCCTTTTACTTATAGGATTTTGATGTGAATCCCTAAGGGCTAATTCATCGTCTTCTTTCGGCATGATAGGAGATTCCTTTGAATATACCACCTTTAAAGTATCGATTCCCCTGCCTCTTAATTCTTTTCGCATTATCTTTGCCAAGGGACAGATAGAGGTATTATATATATCATCCACTTCAAATCTTGTGGGGTCTAGCTTATTTCCTGCTCCCAAACAACTTATAATCGGTATATTTCTTTTTTTTGCCTGAAGTACCAATTCTATTTTCCCGGTTACTGTATCGATGGCATCTACTATATAATCACAATCTTCATCGATAATCTTATCAGAAGTTTCCGGGAGAAAAAAGGTTTGATGAGTTATTACTTCTACTTTAGGATTTATTTCTAATATACGATTTTTCATTACTTCTACCTTAGGTTGACCCACGGTTTTAGTAGTGGCATGGAGTTGACGGTTGATATTAGTAATACAAACCGTATCGTTGTCTACTAGAATAAATTTACCAATACCCGAACGGGCTAAACCTTCTACTACGTAACTTCCTACTCCCCCTACACCAAATACGGCAACCTTACTCTTATACAATTTTTCCATTGCTCCCTGTCCTAAAAGAAGCTCGGTTCTTGAAAATGGATGTAGCATATCTTGTCTCCTTACTCATTAAAAAAATTATGGGCGAACAATGTCCGCCCCTAATTTTATTCTACTATTTCAATGTTTCTTTGTCAATTATAGACTTATTGAGATTTTCTACCTTTTACCACTATGAAAAGACCGATAAATATTAAGATAACGGGGATTAATTTTGGCATAAATCTTACAATAAAACCTGCAGAAACACCGGCAAAAAACATAAAACCAAATAAGAGCAATATTCCTCCAGGAATAAGAGGCCATTTTCCTATTTTAGGATATCCTAAAATATACATTGATACAAATGATGCCCCCATACTTCCAAAAAATACTGCAGGAACCATCATTCCACGCGCTATTCCACTTATTATTAAAAAGACAAATATGCCAAACCAAATCAAAATCGAAGCAGGAACCAAAAGCCCTATATTCCTTTTTGAAAAATACAAGACCATAAAAATGATTCCCGGCATAATAAAGACTGAAGGTGCTATAAATGTAGCTGTATTAATGTGAATGTTAGGAAAGACCCCTAAGATGCCAAAAAAACCAGTGATTGTTCCTACTACCAATGCCCAAGTTTCTTTTTTTGTGTAATAGAGCAAAATCAATGCCGTGGCCACAAATAATAGCAATAAGTTATTTGCATTAATAAATGGCAGACGAATCCACTGATTTACTAAAGAAAACAACCCTATCACCACTATAATAATTCCGATTAATGTCCTATTCTTTTTATTACTCATACTTTACTCCTCCTATATTGCCACACTTTTTTGTTGTCGTGTAATCCTTTATCTATATATACTTCATTCCAATGAAAAAGTCTGCTTCATATAAAAAAATATAAAAATGATTCTCTCTATGAGAGAATCATTT
The DNA here is from genome assembly GCA_012519205.1 of Candidatus Epulonipiscium sp. Classification (NCBI taxonomy): domain Bacteria; kingdom Bacillati; phylum Bacillota; class Clostridia; order Lachnospirales; family Lachnospiraceae; genus Candidatus Epulonipiscium; species Candidatus Epulonipiscium sp. The sequence goes on from JAAYQR010000011.1 coordinate 14,920, forward strand.
TTATTTCAAATCAACCTTTAATCCCAATTCATCCAATTGTTTCTCGGAAACCTTTCCCGGCGCTTCTGTCATTGGACAAGAGGCATCCTTTACCTTAGGGAAGGCTATTACATCTCTGATACTGTCTTCCTCAGCCATAAGCATAACCATTCTATCAAGGCCGTAGGCTAATCCTCCATGAGGTGGTACTCCGTATTTGAATGCATTAAGTAAGAATCCGAAGTTCTTATAAGCCGCCTCTTTAGTAAATCCTAGGACAGAAAACATCTTCTCCTGAATATCTGTTTGATTGATGCGGATACTTCCTCCACCTAATTCCACCCCGTTAAGGCAGATATCATAGGCCTTTGCCCGTACCTTGCCTGGGTCTGTATCTAAAAGTTTAATATCTTCATCCATTGGCATTGTAAATGGATGATGCTTAGCCACAAATCTTTTTTCTTCTTCATCCCACTCAAGAAGTGGGAACTCAGTTATCCATACAAAGTTAAAATCACCTTTTTCCGTAAGTTCCAAGCGTTTTGCTACTTCTAAACGAAGATTTCCCAAGGCATCATATACAACTGAATTTTTATCTGCACAAAACAATAAGAGATCTCCATTTTCTGCATCCATAATCTCTAAAATAGCCTTGGTAGTATCTTCTGACAGAAATTTTGTAAAACTTGACTTAAGGTTTCCATCTTCTCCAAGGGAAATCCATGCTATTCCCTTTGCTCCATAGGTTTTCCCTACCTCAACTAAGGAATCTACCTGCTTTCTTGGGAAGTTTCCACAACCCTTGGCATTTATTCCCCTCACGCTCCCGCCATTTTGGATTGCTCCTTCAAATACTTTAAAACCGCTATCTTTAACCACTTCAGAAATATCCGTAAGCTCAATACCAAAACGGATATCAGGTTTATCACTACCAAATCTATCCATAGCTTTTTGATAAGTCAACCTTGGAATGGGCAATGGAATGTCTATCCCTATAGCATCCTTAAATACCTTTTTGAGAAGTCTTTCATTAATATCTATAACATCCTCCACTTGCACAAAGGATAATTCCATATCAATTTGTGTAAACTCAGGCTGTCTATCAGCTCTTAAGTCCTCATCCCTAAAACATTTTACAATTTGGAAATACCTATCAAAACCTGACACCATTAAAAGTTGCTTAAAAGTTTGTGGAGATTGTGGAAGGGCGTAGAAATCTCCTTGATGAATACGGCTTGGTACTAAGTAATCCCTTGCTCCTTCCGGAGTGCTCCTAGCAAGCATAGGGGTTTCTATTTCTAGAAAACCTTCATTGTCTAAAAAAGTCCTTACAGATTGTGCGACCCTATGCCTAAGCATAAGATTTTTTTGTAAATCGGGTCTCCTAAGGTCCAGATACCGATATCTAAGACGAAGATCCTCTTTTACTGAGCTATTTTCTTCTATGGCAAAGGGTGGAGTTTCTGCTTCGGAAAGTATAAGAAGTTCTGTTGCTATAATTTCTACATATCCCGTTTCTATATTAGGATTAATGCTCTCCCTTTTACGAACCTTCCCCCTTACTCCTATTACAAATTCACTTCTTAGGGTTTCTGCCTTTCTAAAGCCCTCTTCGTTTATATCGTTTTCATCAAAAACAACTTGTAAAATTCCACTTCTATCTCTTAAATCTATAAATATTAAACTGCCTAAATTTCTTCTTTTTTGTACCCACCCCATTACTACTACTTCTTCGCCAATAAAATTTTCTTTTACTTGGGTACAGTAGTGGGTTCTCTTTAGACCTACCATTGATTCTCCCATACATATCCTCCTAATCAATTCAATATTACAGGTTAGCGTGAAAATCGCTCCTACTTAAAATATTCACATCTCTATAACACAACCGCTATTGTTTTCATAGCAATGATACAAGAATGCTTACTATATTCGAAATCTCTACTTCTATTTGTTCTTTTGTTTGCATGTTTTTAATAACTGCTTTCCCCGTATTTATCTCATCATCCCCAAGAATCATAGAGTATTTTGCTCCTATTTTATCCGCATATTTCATTTGGGCCTTAACACTTTTATTAAAATGATCTGCTTCAGCTGAGATTCCCTCTTTTCGAAGTTTATACACTAAGCTGTGGGCTTTAAGTTTAGCCACATCACCTATGGAACCTATAAATATATCTTTTTTCTGTAGGTAATCCTTTTTTCCGTTTTCAGCTTCAATAACCATCATAAGTCTTTCAAGTCCCACAGCAAATCCAACTGCCGGGGTGGGAGAGCCTCCTAGTTCTTCTACTAGATTGTTGTATCTCCCTCCCCCACAGATTGTCCCTTGCGCCCCTATATCTGTAGAAATAAACTCAAATACCGTTCTTGTATAATAGTCTAGCCCTCTTACAATACCAGGATCTACGGTATATTCGATACCTATTTCATGAAGTAGGCTTTTAACCGTTTCAAAATGGCCTCTGCATTCTTCTCCTAAAGTCTCTAATACTGTTGGAGCTTTAGATACTATTTGTTTACAGGTTTCATTTTTGCAATCTAGAACCCTTAGGGGGTTTTTTTCAAATCTTTCTTGGCAGGTACTACAAAGGGTATTTAGATTTTCCCCAAGATATGTCCTTAATTTTTCATTATAGTTCTTACGACAACTTGGGCCTCCTAAACTGTTTATATGGAGTTTTACTTTAGATATACCCATACGGGCTAAGAGTTCTGCAGCAACAGTAATAACCTCGACATCAGCGGTCGGAGATTCTGCTCCCAACATTTCAATCCCGAATTGGTGGAACTGTCTCATTCGTCCCGCTTGGGGTTTTTCGTACCTAAAAGCTGGGGTAATATAATACAGTCTTGTAGGTTGGGCATTCGCATACATCTTCTGCTCTAGGTATGACCTTACCGCCCCTGCTGTTCCTTCAGGCTTTAGGGTAATGTTGCGACCCTTTTTATCCTGAAAACTGTACATTTCTTTTTGTACTATATCCGTTGTTTCTCCTACACCCCTTTGGAAAAGCTCTGTATGTTCAAATATAGGGGTTCTGATTTCTTGATATCCGAAATCACTGCATAAATTTCTAATATTGTTTTCTGCTTCCTGCCATGCCTTTATTTCATCGCCGAAAAAGTCTTTGGTTCCTCTGGGAGCCTTTGTTAACATATCCTTCCTCCTTTTGCCTTATAAATTTAGCTATACTGCATTGTTTGCAATAAAAAGCTTCCGTCCATGACAATAGTTGTCAGGGACGGAAGCTTTTCCGCGGTGCCACCCTGTTTGAATGATAATTCCTCTTTTTCGTTTTATAACGGGAACGAGCCGTTCAATCCTACTATAGTTCAGATTGTCACTTAAGGATGTCTTTCAAATATACCTTCTTTTAAAGACTCTCAGCCTAGGTCTTTTTTTCTGTAAAAGAAATAAATATTCTACTTTTCCTCTTAACGTTTTATAATTATTCTATTTATGATTATTAATATTTTATTCATTATAAAATTTATTGTCAAGGTTTTTAAATCCAGCTTTCTTCCTAATAATCATTTCCTCTACCCTGTTTATATATTCTTCTACATTCTTAACATTAGGTATCCGTTCTATTTTGTTTGTTTTATTATTTACTACCTTTGTTATCGCTCCTGCCCCTAGTGCAAGAATAGTTTGCTTTTCTTCCATGATTTCTACATTATAAACTGACTCTTTCCCCATTCTTGAATAACCTACATTTTCAAAGTTCCCCAGCATGTTTTTTTGTCTATAGAGGTAATAAGGGCTCATATTCATATCTCTGACCCCCTTACTCGTTACGGCTATCATTTTTTCTATTTCCTCGGCAGCTGTAAGATTATAAGAGTCTAGGGTTTCTCTTAACCTAGATGCCCTTTTGATAGCCATCGTATGAACTGTAATGCTGTCGGGATTTAATTTTTTAATTTCTTCAATAGTTGTGGATACCTCGCCAATTTTTTCACCAGGAAGACCTATAATAAGATCCATATTAATATTATTATGTCCCATTTTTCTTGCTAAATGAAATGTTTCTATTATATCATCGGTAGTATGGTTTCTACCAATTCGCTTTAATGTAGCATTATGCATCGTTTGAGGATTAATTGAAATTCGATTTACATTGTACTCCTTTAGTAGTTCTAACTTTTTTTTAGTAATCGTGTCTGGTCTTCCGGCCTCTACCGTGAATTCCTCGATATTTTTAATATCAAAATTATTATTAACCATTCTTAAGAGCCTTTCAAATTGCACCTCATTTAGCGATGTCGGAGTTCCCCCACCGATATAAATACTTCTTACAGGCTTTTGCCTACTGTATTTTCCTCCAAAAATTATTTCTTTTTCCAAGGTATCAATGTACCCTTCAACTTGATTTGTTCTATTTTCAATGGCATAGGAGGTAAAGGAACAATAAAGACATTTAGAGGGACAAAAAGGAATACCTATATATATACTTATTTCTCCTTCTTTGTTTTTTTCCAAAATTCCTTTTTCTTTTTTTGCTACTTCTATCATAAGATCAACTTTATCTTCTCTAATGTTATAAAACTCTAACAACCGATTCTCAATATCTTCCCAGGGCATTTTTTGTTTTAACATTTCATGAATAATCTTTGTTGGCCTTATACCTATTAAAATACCCCAGGGCATTTCTTGTTTAGTGAAATCCCGAAGGGTGTGATAAAGTACACGGATTAAGTACTGTTTTTGCTCTTTTCTATTGGTTGAAATTTTGTATTCCTTAAAGGTCAGTAGTTTATTACTACGATAAATCTCAGCTCTACATATGTTATCTTTTAAAATACTTCTGATACGGACATCCTTTATATGGGGTTCATAAGATTTTATTATATGCTCTATTTCATATCCATAATTATGACCTATTAATTCAAATCTAATCATTACTATTCATCCCATCCACTTCCACTAGTATATGGATTGTATGATTTTTCATATCCGATAGTAGTCATTTCTCCATGTCCCGGATAAACGACTACATCTTCAGGCAGATTAAAAAGTCTTTCTTTAATGGTGGTAATCAAAGAGTGCATATCCCCTTTGGGAAAATCAGTTCTTCCAATAGATTCTCTAAATAAATTATCTCCCGAAAATAAAACCCTATTGTTTTTTTCGTAATAATTTAACCCATCTAAAGTATGACCCGGTGTATGGATTATTTCAAATTCTAGGTTCCCAATATTTATCTTTTCTCCGTTAATTACGGTTTCATCGGCCTCTTCAGTAAAGCCCTTATGGGCAATTACTCCTGAAAGATTAAGGTCTGGGTTATTTAAATAAGCTTTCCCTTCCTCATGAATAATCACTTTAGCTTTAGTAAATTCCTTCACCTTCTTTACTGCTCCTATATGGTCAAAATGCCCATGGGTTAAGAGGATATATTCTACATTTATATCTTCCTTTTTTATTTCTTCTATTATTTTACTGCCTTCTGCTCCAGGGTCTATTACTGCTCCTTTTTTTGTAAGTTTATCTCCCACAATATAGCAGTTAACCCCCATCATTCCTACGGGTATCATTTTTATAATCATATTTTTTCTCCTTACTAGAAGATTTTATCACTCTTTAAAAGGATTAGGTAGTTACCCTAATAATATCATTTACTCCAGGGATGTTTCTGATTTTTTTGGTAACAATCTCAAGTTGCTGTACCCCTCTTATTTCCATAGTTATATTAAAGACTGCCTCATGTTCTTTATTTGTTCTTGCATTTAAAGCTTTAACGGGTATTTTTTCTTCTGTAAGGATTTTAGAAATATCTATTATCATCCCCATCCTATCTTCCCCGATAATTTTAACTTCGGTTTGATAAGTCCTGTTTTTAGTATCCTGTTCCGACGCATACCACTCGGCATCTATTAAGCGGTTTCTTTCTTCATCATCTAGGTTAATCATATTAATACAGTCTGTCCTATGGATAGAGACCCCTCTTCCTCTTGTTACAAAACCAATTATCTCATCCCCGGGCACGGGATTACAGCATTTAGAAAACCGAACGGCAACATCCCCTACACCTCTTACTATTATGCCGCTCTTTGATTTTTTGTATGTTTTTTTATTATCTTCTTGAGGTACTAAAATATTTTCTTCAGTTATATTCTTTCTTTGTTCTTTTTGATATTCCTCATTTATTCTATGGATAATTTGACCCTCTTTAATTCCTCCATGACCTACTGCCGCACAGACAGCATCCCAATCTTGAAAGCCATATTTTCTTAGTACGGGTGCTATCCATTCAGGCTTCAATAAATCATTTAAATTAAGTCCCTTTTTCTTTGCATCTTTTTCAAGCATATCTTTGCCTCGGACAATGTTTTCATCCTTGAATTGCTTCTTAAACCATTGATTAATCTTGTTCCTTGCTTGAGAGCTTTTTACAAGTTTTAACCAATCTCTACTGGGACCTCTAGAATTTTGAGAGGTTATGATTTCTATTCTATCTCCATTTTTAACTTGATAATCGAATGTAACTATTTTTCCATTTATCTTTGCTCCCACCATTTTATTTCCTACAGCACTATGAATGGAATAAGCAAAGTCTATTGGTGTAGAACCTAGGGGAAGGCTCATTACATCTCCCTTAGGTGTAAAGGCATAAACTTGATCATTAAATACATCTAAGTCCATCCTAAGGGCATCCATGAATTCTTTGTTATCGGACATTTCCCTTTGCCACTCTAAAATTTGCCTAAGCCAAGCTAATTTTTCTTCGGTTTTATCTTGGGGTTTATCTTGATTTTTTATTCCCTTTTTACCTTCTTTGTATTTCCAATGGGCTGCTATACCATATTCTGCTATACGGTGCATTTCCAATGTTCTAATCTGTACTTCGAAAGGTTCACCCTCCGGTCCTATAAGACTGGTATGGAGGGATTGGTACATATTAGGCTTAGGCATGGCTATATAATCCTTAAACCTACCGGGTATAGGCTTGTACATCTCATGAACTGTTCCTAAAACCCCATAACAATCCTTTACAGATTCAACAATAGCACGGATTGCGAACAAGTCAAAAATCTGGTCTAAGGTCTTATTTTGGCCTACCATTTTTTTATAAATACTAAAAAAGTGCTTAGGTCTTCCTTCAACTGATGCCTTTATCCCTACTTCATTTAGCTTCTTTTTTACCTCTTCAATAATTCTTTCTACATATTCTATTCGTTCTATTCTACGTCTTGCTATTTTTTCTACTAAATCGTAGTAAGCATCCGGTTCCATATACCTAAGGGCCAAATCATCTAATTCGACTTTTACTTTAGAAATTCCCAGCCTATGGGCTAGGGGGGCATAGATATGAAGGGTTTCATTGGCCTTTTCCTTTTGTTTTTCTGGGGTCATAAAGCGAAGAGTCCTCATATTATGAAGTCTATCAGCGAGCTTTATTAATATAACCCTAATGTCCTGAGCCATTGCAAGAAACATTTTTCTATAGTTTTCTGCCTGGATTTCTTCCTTTTGCAGTTCCTTATTATTAGTAGTAAAATTTATCTTTCCTAACTTAGTTACCCCTTCTACTAATCTTGCAATTTCTTCACTAAAAAGTTTTGTTATCTCTTCGAAGGTATATTCCGTATCTTCTATAATATCATGAAGGATACCCGCAGTTATGGATTCTATGTCTAACTCTAGTTCAGCTAGGATAACTGCCACTTCTAAAGGATGGATGATATATGGTTCCCCTGATTTACGATATTGATTTTTGTGTGCTTCTTTAGCAAACAAATAAGCCCGCTCAACCATAGAAAAATCATCTGAGGGGTGATAAGACTTAACTGTAGATATTAACTTTTGATAAATAGCTTGATCGGGCATAATGCTCCCCCATTCATAATCTAAAACTTTTTACTTTATTATAATCATTATCAATTACAAATGCAAGAATATCACAAAAAGGGTGTGATTTTTCTTGTTAATCCTGTTCTTTAAAACAGAATTGCAAAAGAGTACACCCTTAAAAGTACTTAAATAAATAAGTTATTATCCTGTAAAAATCTCTATACTTTTTTGAAGTTCCTTAGAAATTTCTTTTAGTTGTTCCATACTATTTTCCACTTGATTATTATTGCAAAAACACTTTCTACTTAATAAGCAGAAAGTGTTTTAATTTTAATATTTTATTATTGATTCCACATTATAACCCTCTAAGATTTGACGGCCCTTTAGGGATTCTAATTCTATTAGGTATACAAGTTTTACTATTTCTCCTCCAACGCCTTCGATTAAATCAATAATAGCCCTAGAGGTTCCCCCAGTTGCTAATAAGTCATCTACTATAACTACCTTTTGTCCAGGCTTAATAGCATCAATATGCATTTCTATGGTTGCAGTGCCATATTCTAAGGCATATTCTTTTCCTATGGTTTTATAAGGTAATTTACCTTTTTTGCGAATAGGGATGAACCCCTTATCCATATTATATGCTAAGGGTACCCCGAAAATAAATCCCCTTGACTCTGGGCCGATAATTAAATCAAAATCAACCCCCTTAAGCCTGTCCCCCATCTGGTCAATGGAATCTTTTAGTCCCGCAGAGTCTTGTAAAACAGTCGTGATATCTTTAAATAAAATCCCTTCCTTTGGAAAATCGAGTACATCTCTAACTAAAAATTTTAAATCCATCTTACTTCCCCCTCTACCCTTTAGGTATATTACTTAGCTTGATAATTTCCTGTAATATTTTTGATTCTTCTAAATGTACCTTTTCATTGGAAAGGTTTTTAAAAATAATCCTATCATCCTTAAATCTATACTGCAGCAAATCCAACTCCATAAAGATGTCCATACATATGAGTATCTTAAATGCATTAGTATTTATCGTCTTACCGCATTCCCTTATAAGGGTATCTAGATAGACTGCGTTAAGATTCAAACTCTCTAAGAGCCTTAGATATCTATATAAAGCTGCAAAATCCGCTCTTATTGGAATGTTTTCTTTTATAGTATAGCAAATTTTAGAGGTTTTGTTAAATGTGTCTTCGGGGTTTCCTCCATCTAGATTCTTTATAGAATTATACAATGAGATATAGTTCTTAAAGGCTATTTCCTCTTCCTTTGGGCTTTTTAAATCTCTAATATATAATTGGGGTTTTATAGTATTGTTCCATTCGTTTTTTTCGAGGGAAACTGCTGTAGATATTCTTTGTCCACTAGATAGCCTATCTATATAATTTCCAAATCCAAAACCTATGGCATCTATATGTTTATTCGAATCCCCAAAAGTTATCTTTAAATGTTTATTTTCTTTTCCCACAGGCCGTGTATTGTAAATAGTGCTTTCAAAAGAAAATAAGGGCTGTGGATTGCCCGCTCCAAAGGGTTCCATCTTTTCTAGCTCCGAAATAACACCCAAATCAATATCAGATATATTTATAATCTCATCCAAGTATAATTTAGGTGTTAAGGTCTTTTTATCCATTTTATCGTTTGCATATTGATTAATAAAAATTCTAAAGTTATCTATATTTTCTTCTTCCATAGATAGTCCCGATGCCATCTCATGACCACCAAATTTTGTTAGAAACTTACTGCTTTCACTTAAGGCCTCAAATATATTAAATCCTTCTATACTTCTAGCAGAACCTTTTGCAACACCATCTTCTATACACATTAAGATAGTAGGTCTGTAGTATTTTTCCATAATCCTAGAGGCTGATATGCCTATTACCCCATGGTGCCAGTTTTTTGAGGCAATGACTATCACCCTAGTCTTATCCATATCCAAGTCCCTTTCAATAAGTTCTATTGCCTCTTCTATAATACCTTGCTCCATTAGTTGCCTATTCTTATTTTCCTCATTTAACTCCTCTGCAATAGCTATTGCCCTTTCTTCATTTTCCGTTATAAAAAGCTCTATCCCCCTTTTTGCATCTCCCATTCTCCCTGCGGCATTAAGTCTTGGGGCTACCCCAAAACCTATAAGTCCTGTGGTTATAACTCCAGTTTTATACCCAGCTATCTTTAGAAGAGCCCTAAGCCCAACATTCCATGTATTAGGTATATTTTCAAATCCTTTTTTTACAAATATACGATTTTCATCGATTAAAGGTACTACATCGGCTACAGTTCCTAAGGCAACAATCTCCATGTACTTCCATATGCTTTCTTCAATCCTAAGAGCTGTTGCTAAGGCTTGTATTAATTTAAAAGCTACTCCTACCCCAGCTAAGGATTTAAAAGGATAATTGCATTTGCTTTGCTTTGGGTCAATAACTGCATAGGCTTCTGGAATTTTCTCCTGACATTCATGGTGGTCAGTGATAATAATATCTAGTCCTATTTTTTTTGCAAACTCTACTTCATTGGCTGCGGCAATTCCCGTATCAACCGTAATAACCAAGTCCGTCCCTGTATTCCTTATTTTCTTAAGCGCCTCTATATTAAGTCCATATCCTTCTTCAATACGATCAGGTATATAGTAATCTACATTGCCATTATTTTCTTTTAGGAATAAAAAAAGAATCGATGTACTGGTGATTCCATCTACATCGTAATCTCCATAGATGGTTATCCTTTGATTTGTTTCTATCGCATTTAAAATCCTTTTTACAGCCATTTCCATATCTTTTAATAAAAAAGAATCGTGTAGCCCGGAATAATCTGGATTCAAAAAAGAAATCATATCATGGGGATTCTTAATTCCCCTATTCATCAAAATTTTAGCTATCAACTGTGATACCGGAAGATTATCTGCTACATGGATTTTTCCTTTAAAATCAGGTTTATGTATCCATAACTTTTTCGGTTTAATCATTTTATCCCTCCATGATTATAATTTTTATTATAACGAAGTACTAAAAGAAAGTCTATTAGATTTTGTTGTACCAAAACCACGGAGTATATGCTATAATGGTATAGCAATATAATATAGGAGTGTTGATATGTCAGAAAAATATCAGGTTGGTCAAATTGTAGAAGGTACTGTAAACAGTATCAAACCCTTCGGAGCCTTTATAACTTTAGATGATTCAACTCAGGGCCTTGTCCATATCTCCCAGGTTACCCACGGTTTCCTAAAGGATATTAATGAAGCAGTATCCCTTGGGGATAAGGTAAAGGTTAAAATTGTGTCTATAGATACGGAGAGTGGAAAAATATCTCTTTCTATGAAAGATGCTATGCCAAATTCGGATTCTAGACCAGCAAGAAAACCCGTTGAATCTAATCCGCCTTCCTCCGATAAAGATTGTCTAGAGGATATGTTGAAAGAATTCTTAAAAAGTTCAAATGAAAGACAGGCTGCCTTGAACAAAAGAAATAATCGTTAAAAAACCTTCGGTCTAGACCGAAGGTTTTTTTATGCTTGCTTTTTAACTGGTTTTTTACTAAATACATACCATAGTGGACTTGCTATAAATATAGAAGAATATGTTCCTGCAACAATTCCTATTATAAGAGGAAGGGCAAATTCTTTTATGGAAGACACCCCTAGGAAATATAACACAATTACAGTAATTGATGTTGTTACCGATGTATTGATTGAACGAACAATACTTTGGCTAATACTCTTATTAACTAATCCTTCTAAATCCCCTCTTTTTATAACCTTCCTATTTTCACGGATTCTATCAAATATTACAATCGTATCATTAATGGAATATCCTACAATGGTTAAAATAGCTGCAATAAAGGAATTATTAACTGGAACCCTTCCTATAGAGTATACGGTAAAGACAATTAAAACATCATGTATTAATGGTATTACCGCTGCAAGACCGAATTTCCAATCCTTAAATCTAAAAGTAATATAAATAAGCATTAATATAGAAGCTAAAAGCAAGGCCTGCATAGCCCTTACCTGCATTTCGGAACTAATAGTCGGAGATACGTCGGATACATTTAACAAATCATCTTTTTCATGCAAATTAAACTTATTCTTTAGAGCATTGTATAACTCTTTTCTTGTATTTGCATCTATAGACTTTGTTTTAATAGCAACCCCCTGAGCACCTAATTTAGTAATCTGTGGATTATCTTCTCCGGTAATTTCAACAACAATAGGCTTGATATCCTTATTAATATCAAAAGTTTGCCCAATATTTATTTCCATCACTGTTCCACCAATAAATTCCACATCAAAGTTTAAGATTCCAACACCTCTTAATGCATTGATTGGCATTGCCAATAACCCAGCTATAATAATCACTGCTGATAATATAAACCATCTATTTCTACTTTTTATTATATCCATTTCTTAGGCCTCCTTATTTCGCACCATATAATTTTGGATTTTTTCTTCCCAGTTCAATAAATTGTTTTAGGATAATCCTTGTTACAACTAATGATGTAAACATGGACACAAGAATTCCTATTCCTAACGTTTGTGCGAAACTTTTAATTAGCCCTGTTCCAATCCAATACAGAACAAATGCTGCTATAAGGGTTGTTATATTACCATCCAAAATTGCAGTAAATGCCTTGCTAAAACCTGAGTCAACCGCTGCCCTTAAGGTTTTCTCTGCCCTTAATTCTTCTTGGATTCTGGAGAATATTATAACATTGGCATCTACTGCCATACCAACAGAAAGAATAATCCCCGCAATACCCGGAAGGGTTAAGGTTGATTGTAATAGGCTTAGGATAATTATTACCACTGCACAGTAAAAAATCAATGCTAAATCTGCAGCTAGTCCGGGAATCCTGTATACAATTAACATAAATAATAAAACAAGAATGATTCCTATGATGCCGGCTTTGACACTGCTATCTAGAGCCGTTGCTCCTAGTGTCGCTCCTATATTTTCACTTTGTAATACCTCTAGCTTAAAGGGAAGAGCTCCTGCTTTTATCCTTGCAGCCAATTCTTCTGCTTCTTCTATGGTACCTACTCCTTCTATCATAGCGGAACCTTCAGTGATAACGGAACTTACCTTTGGAGCACTGATAATATTTTCATCAAGAGCAATCATAATGACTTGATTAAGGTATTTTCCAGTAGCTTCTGCAAAGGCTTCCTTACCTTTCGAATTAAATTCGAGGGCAACTACTGCCTTTGTAATACCTTTATCATTAATGATTCCTTTTCTTGCATCTTTTACCTCTTTACCGGTTAGGATAACTTCTCCCTCTGGGCTTAAAAACATTAGTTGCGCTGTTGCTCCAATATCTTTTATAGCTTCTTCCGCATCTTCAACCCCAGGTATATCTACACGAAGTCTTTTTCCCCCTTCTTGGGCTACCTGCGCTTCTGTATAATTACCACGGTCTAATCTTCCTTGAATCATTGCTATTGCCGCATTCATTTCTTCTTGGGTAGGGTTGTCCTTATCGGCTTCGTATACAATATTTACTCCACCCTTTAGGTCAAGCCCCTGTCTAATATTTTGTACACCTAAAATATTGTCTTCGCCAATCCCAAAATATGCTGTCGCTGATGTTAATCCAATAAGAACGACAACCAAAAATAAAATAAATCCGCTCTTAATTTTCATCTTTTTTATCTCCCTTCATACAAAATACACAAAGTTAATTATATGCTTTATACTAGGAAACGTCAATATTTTTGCATTAATATATTCTGTTTCCATGGATTCCCTAGGATATTGCAACAGTTCATGTCATCCTGAACGTAAGAGGAGGATATCATACCTTAGACTCTTTGCTGCGTTCAGAATGACATAAATGGCCATTGGCTGCTAAAATTATTGCGCTAATTTTGCCTTGATGTATAGGGCACATTCAACTCTCTTTTTTTCCAGTTCACACCCGATTTTATAAGGTATATGTATATCTCCATGAAATTGATATGCATTGGCTGCACAGCCTCCGCTGCAATAAAACTTTGCCCAGCAATTTTTACACTCTTCCTTTGCATAGACATTGCAGGATTGGAATTTCTTTTGCATTTTAAAGTTTTCTATTCCTTCAAAAACCGTCCCCATTTTAAATTCATCCATGCCTACGAACTGATGGCAAGGATATAAATCTCCCTCCGGTGTAACAGCTAGGTATTCAGAACCCGAGCCACAACCCGCTAATCTTTTTGCTACACAAGGGCCCTGAGATAAATCAATCATAAAGTGAAAAAAGTTAAAAGCTTGCCCTTTCTTTTCACGATTTACCATTTCTCTAGCTAATTCTTCATATTGTTCATATAGGATAGGAAGATCTTCCTCCCTTAGGGCATAGGACATTTCACTAGATGCCACCACGGGTTCTACAGATACCTGTTTGAATCCCAAATCAGCTAGATGAAGAACATCTTTTGCAAAATCTAAATTTTCCCTTGTAAAGGTACCCCTTACATAATAATTATCTTGATTTCTACTTTCTGCAACTTTTTTAAACTTAGGAAGTATTATGTCATAACTTCCCTTATGGTTTATGGTATATCTCATTCTATCATGGACTTCTTTTCTTCCATCAATGCTTAACACCACATTATGCATATTTTCGTTTATATATGATTGTATATCATTATCCAGTAGAACCCCATTGGTTGTAATGGTAAAACGAAAGTTTTTATTATGTTCCTTTTCTATACCTCTACCATATTCTACAATTTCTCTTACGACATCAAAATTCATAAGGGGTTCTCCCCCGAAAAAATCCACTTCTAGGTTACGGCGATTTTTTGAGGCGTGAACTAAATAATCAATGGCCTTCTTCCCTACTTCAGCACTCATTAAAGACCGTTGTCCTCTATATTCCCCTTCCCCTGCAAAGCAATACTTGCACCTTAAATTACAGTCGTGGGCAATATGGAGGCAAAGAGCTTTTACTATAGGGTCCCTTTTTTGAAATTGATTCAAATAATCTACATACACATCCTCCGTATATAATAGTCCTTCTTTTTCTAATGTTTCTATTTCTTTTATAGCCTCATCAATTTGATTTAACCCATACTTTTTACCTAACAGCTTCTTAAGTTCTTCTTTTTCATGTCCTTTATATATATCAATTAAATCGTAAATTATATTATCCACCACATGGACGGCCCCACTGTATATATCTAGAACAATATTAACCCCATCCATAGAAAATTTATGAATCATTTTATTCACTCCAATTTTCATACATAATTACAAATTATACAGTCATAAAAGATTAATAAAAAAGCTCAAAAGTGATTAAACACTCATCTTAAACCTTGTATAATAATTGTGTTATGTATCTATTTGTTTTATAATTTGCATTTAAAAAGCAGTGACATAATGCCACTGCCAGCGACTATTTGTTTTCACAGGATTGATTTGCAACGGTACAAGATGTTTTACAAGCAGATTGACAAGATGTTTGACATTCTCCACAACCGCCTTTTGCCATACTTTTCTTTAATGTAGCCGTATTCAATGTTTTTACATGCTTCATAGCTAAGCCTCCTTAATTTAAACTCCCATAATTATAGCATAACTTACCAATTTTGAAAAGAGTGCTGATTACTTTTTAACATTGATTCCTACCATTCCCCCTAAGGCTCCTCCCCCCCTGCCATTATAAAAAGAGTTAAGGTATTTCCTGTAAGAGCTAGGTCTTTAATAATGATACCATTTATCAAAACCAAAACTAATCCATATGCAATACCTGCACACATACCCCAAAACCACCCTCTAGATTTTGCCCCCTTAGCTGTATCATATCCAGCCACTAGGGTTGAAATAATTGTAGTAATAATTACGATAACACGGATACTGCTTTCTGGCATAGATGTATAAGTTAAAAGCAGTGCCAGCCCGATAAAAAGAATAGCAGTAATTGCATAGGCCACTACAATTGCTTTCAAAATTCCAATAACTCGCCATTCACTTTCCTTTTTGGTTGTTTGTGTAGACCTTTTACTCATTTCCATCATCTTAAAGCACCCCTCTTATTTACTTGTAATTGCCTTTGTACTATTGTACGATTATTAATTATCATTTATGATAATATATAAGAGAAAGGATTGTTTTTTGAAAGGTGGTTATTTAAGTGGGTTATATTGACCTTCATGTCCATTCTAGCCTATCAGATGGGACCCTGTCCCCTTCGGAATTGGTTTTTTATGCTAAAGAGAAAAATCTTTTAGCCTTTGCCCTAACGGATCATGATATGATAGACGGCATAGAAGAGGCCGTTAAAACAGGTAAAGAACAAAATATTGAAGTTATTCCCGGTATAGAGCTAGCAGCTGAATACAAAGACCGCGAAATCCATATATTAGGCCTTTTTATTGATTATACAGACCCCTATTTTATTAATAAACTCAAGTTTATTCAAAATGGTAGAAAAGAACGAAATAAAAAGATACTAGATAAACTAAAAAATATGGGGATGAATATTACACAGAAAGATTTAGATATGATATCTGGAAAAGATTTAATTACAAGGGCCCATTTCGGGAAAATAATATATGAAAAAGGTTATGCAAGAACCCTCGATGAGGCTTTTAAATTATATCTAACCCCTGGTAAACCAGGCTATGTCAAAAGAGAAGTTTACTCCCCTAAAAAATGTATAGAGCTCATCCATAAGGCTAAGGGGGTAGCTGTTTTAGCACATCCTACGTTATATAACCTGTCTAATGATGAATTGGAATATTTGATTAGACTCCTATCCCAAGAAGGTTTAGATGGGATTGAGGGGATTTATTCCCTCTTTTCCAAGGAGCAAGAAAATAAAATTCGCTCTCTAGCTCATAAATTTAACCTATTGATAACAGGCGGGAGTGATTTTCACGGAAGTAATAAAAAAAATCTTGATTTGGGAGTAGGAAGGGGAAATCTCAAAATTCCCTATGAAATATTGGATGAAATTAAAAAATATATTAAAAACAAATAAAAGAGGCAGGTTTATACCCGCCTCTTTTATTACTTAGCATCTTCTTTTTTATCCTCAATTATTTCTTCTTTTTTAATCGTCATATCAGGTTCTTTTATAGTAGCTATATAACTTCTTTCGATTGGAATTCTAATGCCTTTGTTTAAACCAAATTCAACAATGCATACATCATTTACAATATCTACAATTTTGCCATAAAGCCCCCCGGTAGTCATTATAGAATCCCCTATTTTTGCACTATACTGCATGCTTTGGATTTCTTTTTCTCTTTTTCTTTGAGGGCGTATAATAAGAAGCCACATAATTCCAAATAACACCCCTAAATAAATAACCATACCAAAGACTCCTCCAAACAACCCTCCTGCCGGCGCTTCCTGACTAGAAGCTGCTTCTGCCAATAAAATAATTTGATTCATATCATTTCTCCTCCTTTTGATTAAAGTCATTTAATTTTTGTTTTTTGTAATCGGCATATCTTCCGTTATCTAAGGCATCCCTTACCTCTTCCATCATTGTATTAAAGAAGTATAAGTTATGAAGAACACAAAGCCGCATTCCAAGCATTTCCTTAGCCTTAAGAAGGTGCCGTATATAAGCCCTAGAATAAGTTGTACAAGTAGGACATCCACATTCCTCATCGATGGGTCCTTCTTCTAGTTCGTGTTTTGCATTAAAGAGATTAAGTTTCCCCTTATTGGTATAAACATGACCATGGCGGCCATTTCTTGCAGGAAGTACACAGTCAAAAAAGTCTATTCCCCGCTCTACTGATTCTAATATATTCTCTGGGGTACCAACACCCATTAGATATGTGGGTTTGTTTTGTGGGAGATATGGTACTACCTCTTCCAGAATACGATACATTTCAGAATGACTTTCGCCCACAGCTAAGCCCCCTACAGCATAGCCATCCAAGTCCATATCAGAGATCGCCTTGGCGTGTTCAATACGGATATCCTCATAGGTTCCTCCTTGGTTTATGCCAAAAAGCATTTGCTGTTTATTGATGGTGCCTTCTAGCTTATTTAAACGGCTAAGTTCTATTTTACACCTTTTAAGCCACCTTGTTGTTCTGGCAACTGAAGCCTCCATATACTCTCTATTAGCGGGGTAAGGAGGGCATTCGTCAAAAGCCATAGCGATTGTTGAACCTATATTTGATTGAATCTGCATGCTTTCTTCGGGACCCATAAAAATTTTCCTTCCATCAATATGGGAAGAAAAATAAACCCCCTCTTCTTGAATTTTTCTAAGGGAGGTAAGGGAGAAAACCTGGAATCCCCCAGAATCTGTGAGGATAGGTCTATCCCATACCATAAAATTATGCAGTCCACCTAACTTTTTAATGATAGTATCTCCTGGGCGAAGATGAAGGTGATATGTATTAGAAAGAGCAACTTGACATCCTATATCCTTTAAGTCCTTAGTGGAAAGGGCTCCCTTTATGGCTGCCACTGTGGCTACATTCATAAAAACAGGGGTCTGTATGATACCGTGGGGAGTATGAAATTCTCCTCTTTTAGCTCTTCCTTCAGTTTTGAATAATTTATACATATAGCATTTCTTCCTTTTGTCTTTAAATTTGTACTTATACAGTGTACAGTTAAAACCGGTTTTTTTCAAGGGTAAAAGCGTATTTAGTTGCAAAGGATATAGGCTATATGGTACAATTTTAAAAATTACTTTGGAGAGGAGAGATTTTATGGCAGGTTCCATATTTGGGAAACACTTTCAAATTTCCACATGGGGCGAATCCCATGGTAAGGCCCTAGGGGTTGTTATTGATGGTTGCCCTGCTGGGATAGAACTTTCAGAAAATGATATTCAAAAAGATTTAGATAGAAGAAAACCCGGACAATCCCCCTTTTCTACTCCCCGTAAGGAAAATGATAAAGTAGAAATCCTATCAGGGGTATTTGAAGGAAAAACCACGGGGACTCCGATTTCCTTGATTGTACATAATACAAATCAAAGATCCTACGATTACTCGGAAATAGCTAAATGCTATCGCCCGGGGCATGCTGATTTTACCTATGATGAAAAGTATGGGTTCAGAGATTACCGTGGTGGAGGGCGTTCTTCCGGTCGTGAAACTACTGCAAGGGTTGCCGCAGGGGCTGTTGCCAAAAAAATACTTAGTGAGTTTGGAGTGGATTTTACCACCTACACCCTATCCATTGGTCCTGTATCCATCGATCAATCAAAGTTTGATAAAGAAGAAATATTTAATAACTTTTTGGCTATGCCTGATAAAGATGCAGCTAAAAAGGCTGCTGATTATCTTTATGAACAAAAGGAAAAAGAAGACTCGGCAGGTGGGATAATAGAATGCATCGTAACTGGTGTTCCCAGTGGCATAGGAGAGCCTGTATTTGAAAAACTAGATGCAATGTTTGGTAAGGCAATACTTTCTATTGGAGCAATAAAAGGTATAGAATTTGGTAGTGGCTTTAGTGCGGCTGAGTCCAGTGGTTGGGAAAACAATGATTTCTTGAGATATGATGAAAATGGAAATCTTACAAAGTTAACTAATAATGCTGGAGGTATTGTAGGGGGTATTAGTGATAGTTTTCCTATTATATTTAGGGCTGCTCTTAAACCAACTTCCTCAATCCATAGGGTTCAGCAAACTGTCAATAAAAGTGGTCAAAATATGGACCTGCAAGTAGAAGGTCGTCACGACCCGATAATAGTACCTAGAGCTGTGATTGTGGTAGAAGCAATGGCCGCTCTTACCCTAGTAGATTATCTGTTTCAAAGAATTTTTTCTAGGATGGATTTAATTAAAAAAGCCCTATTATAAAAATCCGTAGACTCTACGGATTTTTATAATCTTTTTTTACATATCTTTATAAACTTCTTTGTTCTAAGTCTGTAATAAACATGGCATCCCCGAAACTAAAAAATCTATATTTCCTATCTACAGCTGTTTTATAGGCATTAAGTATAATATCCCTATTCACTAGGGCAGATACCAACATAATAAGGGTGGATTCGGGGAGATGAAAATTAGTAATTAATTCATCAACCACTTTAAACCTATACCCTGGATAAATAAAAATATCTGTCCATCCATTTTTTGCACATACTACTCCTTTTTCATCGGCGCAGGATTCCAGGGTTCTGCAGCTAGTAGTTCCTACGGCTATAACCCTTCCTCCATTCTTTTTGCATTGGTTTATTTTATCGGCTTCTTCTTTATCCACCCAAAAAAATTCCGAGTGCATTTTATGCTCCAAGACATTTTCAACCTTAACAGGTCTAAAGGTACCCAGTCCCACATGAAGGGTTACATGGGCAATCATTACCCCTTTATTTTTTATTTTTTCTAATAACTCACTTGTAAAATGAAGACCTGCAGTAGGAGCTGCGGCAGAGCCCTCATACTTTGCATAAACGGTCTGATATCTTTCTTTGTCCTCAAGCTGATGGGTAATGTAAGGTGGCAGAGGCATCTCTCCCAATTTATCTAGGACCTCCTCAAAGATTCCCTCATAAATTAGATGGATGATTCTTTTGCCGTCTTCTGTAACCTTTTCAATTTCGGCCTTAAGTTCTCCATTACCAAATACAATTACATCTCCGGGACGGGCCTTTTTCCCCGGTTTTACTAAAGCCTCCCATCTATCATTTTCTTTTCTTGTAAGAAGAAGTATCTCAACCTTAGCCCCGGTATTTTCCCTAGTTCCTATAAGTCTTGCCGGAATAACCTTTGTATTATTGATTACAAGGCAATCTCCTTCCTCCAAATACAATAAAACATCCTTAAAATGCCCATGTTCCATTTTTCCCGTATTTTTGTCTAATACTAGAAGCCTTGAGGCACTTCTATCATCTAATGGATCCTGGGCAATTAGCCCCCCCGGCAAATCAAAATAAAAGTCACGCAAATTCATAGCAGTTCTCCGTTCTTGATAAATTATAAATTTCCATAGTATTTTCCCCTAATTATAAAGAAAAATTTCTTTTCTTTCAACAAAAAAGGTGCCTATTTTAACGGCACCTTAACATAACTTTCGAAAAAGTTTAAGATTTAACTATCTTACCGATGTTCCGGTAAAATAATGGGATAAGATTTGCCTATAGTTATATCCATTATCTGCCATGCCTTTTGCTCCCCATTGACTCATCCCAACTCCATGTCCTTGACCTTTTCCCCTAAAGACAAAATCTCCATCTACCCTGATTGGTAAGGATATAAAAGAAATATCCTTTGTTCCATCTTTACCCTGAACCTTTATGGAAGAATTGGTTAGGGACATTTTTTCTATTCCACCATCGGCGCTGATTGTATATATTCCATCAAAATTTATATTCTGGATTGCTATCTGGTTTTCCCCAATTATTGATAGAGAAGGGGTTTCACTTGTGCTTGCTCCCTCTTTTATTATTTCAAACATTCTGCTTTCTAAGCTGATTCCATTGGTCTTAAAAAATGTTCTTGTACTCTCCTTTGTAAGCCTTTCACTTCCTCCTGTTCCTATTATGGTTAATTCCTCTACCCTTCCTCCCGGGGTATAACTATTGATTTGGATATCCATTACACTTCCTATGTCTTTTCCATTATTTCGTAAAAGTTCCCCCACTTGTTCTTTATCAAAAGCCCTAGTCCAAGTATAGGATTCGTCTTCATAGGGGTCCATAACTGCTCTTAAATAAGGAAGGGGAGCTACCCAAACATTCTCTGAGTCCTCCGTATACCCTCCGCTTCTTGCAAAGTAAAATGCTTCTACTATTTCATTATCATAATATAGCAGTTCCTTATATGTTTCATCTACAGCCCTATTGGTGTTTGGATTTTCATTATCATATCCTTTGTACACTTGGCAGTGTTCTCCATCGCACATATACCCACTATTTTGATGTTTCTTCATATTAAGTATAGCATAGTTTCTAGCAACCACCGCCTGTGCCTTTAATGCTTCCATATTCCAGGAGGGCGGCATCTCTGAAGGCACCACACCATAAAGATATTCCTCTAGTAAAATCACATTAACTGCTGTAATACCGCTGCCATTATCCCTTCTAAATTCTACTCTACCACGATATTTTCTATCTCCTAACTCTACTATTTCCTCTGAATACTTGGAGCCCACCCCTGAAATTTGTGGATAAGTATCCCTGCTTTCAAAAACTGCTATAATCTCATTATTATTTTTCATAAGCATACGAGTTGAATCTGGTTCCTTTATAACACTCTCCATATTAACTATATGTTTTATGGCTTCTGCCTCCTTATAAGAGCTAAAACCCCCTATGTACACATACCAAGTAGAATAGGATAACCCCACGGGAAAGGCTTCTAATCCATGGCCTCTTAATCCTTCCGCTAATAAGACAGCCTCCTCATATGTATTAAATTCCTGATTAATTGATATGAAATAATCTTGTGTAGGAACCATCGAAAATCCCCTGTCAGATTTAAGGATAGTTACAGGAATGAATTCCTCTTTTATATCATATCCCAATAAGATTTCTTGGTTTTTTATATTAATGCTATTTGCATTCTTGTATTTATATTCTAGACCTACCCTTATCCATTTAGGCATATCCAATAATGCCTGTGTTTTTGTAGGAAAGTAAAAACCAAGTACAATAAAAATGAAAAATACTACGATTCCCTGTCGGGTTACCCTTCTCACAAAAATCCCCCTTAAATAGTTATTAAAGACTATTATAAGGGGAATAATGACAAAAATCCATAGTTTCTTATATCTATTTTATATTTTTCCCAATAAGTATCTGAATATAAAGAACTTAAGTTTTCCCTTCCTTTCTTTTATATCCTTTAACAATTTTCTGTAAAACAAATGCATTATTTTCTTTTCTTCTTCATTTAAATCATACTGACTATATCTAGCCTTAATAAATAATTGGGTAATCGTTTTATCCCCAAATATCTTATCCATTCGGTCTGAATATTGAAGTGGGGTTTCCGTATCCTTCATCGGATATTTTAAGAGTTTTCCTATTTTAAGGTATTCATCATATATCATGATAGCAGTTCTTTTTCCGTTCATCCTAAGGATACTCAGTCTTTTCCAATAATATTTAATCCTATTAAATAAAATTATAAAGGAAATACCTATTCCAATGAAGCCATAAAAGTTAATATAATTTCTTTTTTCATTTTCTTCTTTTTTAAAATCATCAATTTCAATATCTGTATTACTATGCTGACCCATTAGATATTCAATATACTCCTTCGGATAATACAAATCATAAAGAGCATCGTTAATAGGCAAACTGTATTCCATTTGGAGTGAAGGGGTGGGTTCAAAAATTATCCATCCGATTCCTTCAAAATATACTTCTGTCCATGCATGGGCCTGTTTGTTCGTAATCAAGTATGTATCTCCTTCTTTTTCATTATCCTCGGATACAATATATCCTTCTACATACCTAGCAGGAATACCTAAAGCCCTAACTAGCACAGTCATTGCCGTGGCATAATAGGTACAATAACCCCTCCTTGATTCAAATAAAAAATAATCAACGAAATCCCATCCTTCAGGGTTTTCCCCCGGGGTAAGAGTATACACATAGCCTTTCGCAAAGTATTTTTCAATCGCCTTTACCTTGTCATAATTATTTTTTTCTCCTTTTGTAATTTCTTTAGCAGTATCTTTCACCCTTTTGGGTAGAGTGTCAGGTAAAAAAAGATATCGTTCGTTGACTTCTTCCGCCCTATCTATAAGTCTACGAAGAATTTCCTTTCTGTTTTTATCTCCTTCTCTACTTTTAATAATTTCCCTATAGTTATCTTTATATAGATTTTTTTTACTTTTTCTCATTAATTTTATAAAATCTTCGTCTTTTTGTTTGGATTTATACAAATCTACAGAATAACTAAATCCTTTGGTCTCAGCCTCATTTAATGAAAGAACTCCTCCCTTATCCGTCATTATCTTTGGATGCCTGATAGAATTAAAACCCAGTTTATATGCTCTTTGCGGCATAAATAAACTCTTCGTAATGATGTTATTGTACTTTATTGTTATCTTCTGATTGTCAAAATACTTATATATATCATAATCACCGCCAACAAGTTCATAAATTCCTTCTTTTGTTTCAAAACTATCGAAATAAATCCTTTCCCAGCTTCTTCCTGTGGTTGCTTCATTATCTAAATTAATCCAACTATGCCCCGTGTATATCTCTTTTACTGCTGCCGTAAGATATGTCTTTTCTGGGGCTGTAACCTTCAAAACCAATAAATCACTGAGATTTATATCTCCCCCTAAATAGCCGTCATCTTCCCCTAGCCCCGCAGAGGCAACGGAAAAATAATCTTCTGCATAGTAATAAACTGTTTTAGCTGCTATTTTTCCTATTATTCTATCTACCCATTCCATATTCACAATATGATTATTAGAATAGTAAAATGAAATAGAAAAAATTACAATACTTAAAATCCACCCCCAAGACATAAACTTTAAAAAATACATTGGATCATTTTCATCAATATATTTATTAAATTTATAAAAGCTATGCTTAAAATAATATAACAAACAAGAAAATAAAAATAAATATAAGGTCCATTGAGATTTCATATAATCTCTATACCATAGAAATAAGAAATACCCACTGCCAATAGATGCAATCCATAGATAATTCCAGTTCTTTTTAGTGAATATGTATATTAAAAAAGTTATGGCAATACATATAATGATTGTTATTACCTTGGCGTAAGTCCAATTTACAGGTACAAAACCATCTTTGTAATCATTTAGCCATATAAAAAATCTCCGGGTTCCTTCTATTATTATTTCTATTTTTTGTCCCTTGTAAATATAAAACATGCCCGCTACTAGTGATAATAACAAAACCAACAAGCTAAGATAAAAACTTTTTTTATTTATGCAAATTATGGAACAAACAAGATAAACTATGATTATTATTTTAATTAAAGAGATGGCAATGGGAGAAAAACCCATATCAGCTACTACCATATAGACAATAGAAAAGCTCATGATGGCTATTAACAAAAAATTAATTAGAATTTCACTTATCTTTTTTTGCACCATAGGCTAACACCCCAAAATTTGTTTTATATCATCACTAATCTGCACCTCATAAACAACAACCCCTATTTCCCTTAATCCTTTTAAGATGCTTTTTTCTTCTTCATTCCCCTTTTTCCTTATTTCCTTAGGGGAGATATAAATCAATATAATATCATAGCCTACAAATCTAGCCTCATAAATCTGTTCGTATAGCTTATATTCTAGATTGGATGTAAACAATATTATATTAGTTTTCGGGATATCTTTTCTTAAATACATACTCATCATATCTGTCAAACTAATGTCTTGGTTAAATTTAACCCCCCTCATAAAATCATAAAAGGTTTTAAAGTCTAGCGAATTCCTTCCCTTTAGCATCCGTATCCCTTCATTGTAATAAACCAATTCTACGGGAATCCAGTTCCTAAGACAGTAATAGACAATGGTAACAATGCATTCAACCACTTGATCTTCTAAAATTAAATTTTGTTCTGCATAATATGAGTTTTTCTTTAAATCTATAAACATAACTACAAAGAGTTGGGCGGTATTATCATAGTTTTTTACCATCCATTCATTTTTCTTAGCTGTTAATTTCCAATGAACTTTCCTAAGTGTATCCCCATAAGCATATCCCCTTATATCTGATATGCTACTCATATCCTCTACATCACTTTTTATGATGGTATCTGACTCATGTATGTATGATGTGTTCATAGGAAATTGGGTAAGAAAATTTATTCGGGGATACACCTTTATTTCCCTTGGCTCCCTTATATAATAGTAAAAAGAAAATATCCCTAGGATGTCTTTTATTTCAATATACTCTATTCCAATTGGATAATCTCCTCTATACTTACATTCCCACTGGCAATTCACTTCTTTATGGCTAAAAGGACCCAATGTAAAAGTTATTTTTTTGGCCTGTCTATTAAAAGTATAATCCTCACCATAAAATCCTATCTTTATGCAAGGATATAAGAGAAGCCATTCATTATGAATGCTAAATTTAAAATTGATTTGTTCCCCTTTCATGATACTTTTTTTATCAACTGTTTGCGTATATTTAAAACAGTAATAAAGCAATGCCCCATAAGCAAAAGATACTAGCACTAAAAATAACACAGTATAAAAAAACATTGAGGGTATTTTCCCAGGAAAAAAATATATAAAAGTTATTATCATAGGGAAAATAAGTAAATAAATAGGCTTAGTTCTTATCATACTAACCTTCTTTCCTCCCCCATGGCAAATACTAATTGATTACGGGGACTTTTACTTTTTTATGAATAATAAATTCAATAATTTCCCTAGAAGATATGTTTCTAAGCTTCGCTTCTTGTTTTATAGTGACTCTATGGGATAATACTGGGACTGCCATCTTAATAATATCATCAGGTATTACATAATCTCTTCCTTTATAAAAAGCCCATGCCTGGGCAGCCCTAAATAAAGATAGGGACCCCCTAGGGCTTGCCCCTAAAGTGACATCAGGATGTCTTCTTGTTTCGCTAACAATATTAACTATATAATTAACTAGTGCGGAATCTACATAAACTTGTTTTACTGCTTCCTGTATTTTTGAAATTTCCTCATGACTTGCTACATCCTCCAAACTTTTTAAAGGATTTTTATGTTGAAAGTTAATTAATATTTCTACTTCTTCCCCAGCTGTAGGATAACCTATATCAAACTTCATAAAAAATCTATCTAGCTCAGCTTCGGGTAAGGGATATGTACCCAAATATTCTACTGGATTTTGGGTTGCTAATACCATGAATGGTTTAGGAAGGGGATAGGTTGTTCCATCGACAGTTACTTGGTTTTCCTCCATGACCTCTAAGAGACTTGCCTGAGTCTTTGGGGAAGTACGATTAATTTCATCAGCTAAAATAATATGACTCATTATAGCCCCAGGCCTAAATTCGAATTCCCCTGTTTTTTGATTATAAATTGAAAATCCTGTGATATCTGATGGAAGCACATCGGGGGTAAATTGGATTCTCTTAAAAGAGGCATTAAGGCTTTTTGCAATAGATGATACAAGGCTAGTTTTTCCCACCCCCGGAACATCTTCAATTAGGACATGCCCATTACACATTAATGCTACTAAGGTTAATTCTATTGCATTTTTCTTACCAACAATAACCTTTTCAATATTGTTAATAACTTTTTCTAATACTTCTTGTCCATTATTCATATTAACCTCCATTCCGCCGCCTAGGCATAAATTAGGAATTAAGATTAGTACTAAAGATTTCATGATAAACACTTGTTGTCTATTTTCCGAATTAATTATATATTATATTATATCAGAAAATGTTGTAATTTAATACTATATATTTACTAAACAATGTATCAAATATTAAAATATTAGCACATTCAGTATATATAACTTGTTATCCACTTAATATAAATTGTGCATAATTATAACACCCAAAACCTAGCAATATATATGCAAAATGACAAATTCACTTATATTTATGTGTAAGTTTTTAATATCTATTTGAATTTTTTTACATTTATGGTATAATTCATTACTGTACTGATTCTTATTTATGATATGTTTTTATAGCAGATATTGTATTAAAAAACTCAAAATAACAAAAAATAAGGGGGATTTTATTGTGAAAAACCGTATTAGTGTATTACTTGCAGACGATAATAAGGAATTTTGTGAGATTCTCGAGGACTACTTCGAAAAACAAAATGACATGGAGGTTATTGGGGTTGCTAAGGACGGAGTAGAAGCTTATGATATGATAATGGAAAAAGTACCTGATGTTGTAATATTGGATACGATTATGCCTCGATTAGATGGATTGGGGGTGCTAGAAAAGCTTCATTCTTCCGCCATAAAAAAATCACCCGTATGCATTATGCTATCGGCAGTCAATCAAGATAAAGTCACACAAAAAGCTATGCGATTGGGGGCAGAATACTATATTGCTAAACCTTTTGATATGGAAACTCTTATGCTAAGAATTAGGCAACTTACAGATCTTGTTCCAGTACCCAAAGTAGATATAAATTGTTCCCATACTATTGACCTTGACAATAGATTCCAAGTACCTTCCTCCCATCAATTAGAAGCTGAAGTTACATATATTCTTAGGGAAATAGGTGTTCCCGCAAATATAAGAGGATATCACTATCTACGCCACGCCATTACTATGGCAGTTAATAATATGGATATACTAAATAGTATTACAAAGGAATTATATCCCTCTATAGCTAAAAGGTTTAATACAACCTCAAGCCGAGTTGAAAGGGCTATTCGTCATGCCATAGAAGTAGCCTGTAATCGTGGTAGTATCGATACCATGCATAAATTATTTAGCTATACTATAAATAACAATAAAGGGAAACCTACCAATAGTGAGTTCATAGCTCTTATCGCCGACAGATTAAGACTTAATTTAAAGATTGGATAATTAAATCCTAGAGTTCCATGGACTCTAGGATTTTTCAACTTCATATTGCCCTTATAGATTTCATATAATATACCATTATATGTTTATTTGGGAGGAAAGGCTATGAATCAAAAAGGAAAAATTAAACATGTTTTCCCTGGCGGAAATACAACTAGGGGATTTGTATCCTTCTATGACAATATCTTATTCCAAGAAGAAGCTAATAGGATTATTGTAATCAAAGGTGGTCCGGGAGTAGGGAAATCATTTTTTATGAAAAAAATAAGTGATAGTTTTCTTAACCTTGGCTATCACCTTGAACACCATCACTGCTCCTCCGACAGTAATTCCTTAGACGGAATCGTTATCCCCGATATTAAGATAGCTTTTTTAGATGGGACTGCCCCCCATATGGTAGACCCCTTAACCCCCGGTGCCGTAGACGAAATCCTTAACTTAGGGGACTTTTGGGATGAGGAGGGAATTAGAAAAAATAAAGATAATATATTAAAGGCAAATAAAGAAGTAAGCAGATTATTTAAAAAAGCATATTCTTATCTTGAGGCCGCATTTGTAATATATGAATCCTGGCGTGATACCGAAAGTTTAGCCTTTAATAATGCTAAGGCTAATCTCAAGGTTGAAGAACTTATAAAATCCTTATTTGAAAACTACCCTGTTACTGAAGATATCGGCAGAGATAGGCATTTATTTGGTACTGCCATAACCCCTAATGGACTAATAGAATACCTTCACACAATAATCGGGGGTAGTAAAAATGTATATGTCATTAAGGATTCCCCCGGGGCATCTTCCAAGAACATGATGGAAAAGATCTATAAAGAAGCCGTTATGAGGGGTTTAGACGTAGAATGTTACCACTCCCCTATTGATGTAGATAAAGTGGAAGATATCATAATTCCTTCCCTTGATAGTGCAGTTACGGTTGTTAACAGTTATCATAGAGCTAAGATAATCCCAACCAATATAACCGATTTTACTTCCTACTTAAATGAGGAAAAACTTAGATATATTCAAGCTGAAATTGATAAGGATAAAAAACTCTTTGAAGATTTAGTACAAAAAAGTGTGGTTTTTATCCAAAAGGCTAAAGAAGCCCATGATAAGGTGGAAAATTATTATATTTCTAATATGGATTTTAATAAAGTAGATGGGATTATAAAAGCTACCATAGAAAGGATATTGCCCACTGAAATGTGAAATTAGTAAATATATGAATTTAATACTTATGAGTCGATATAAAATCGACTCTTCTTTTTTCGACATACCTTTCTATTGAACTTACTGTAAATATATGGTAAAATCTTCAAGGAATTAAAAAGAAAGGAGCTCATAAATGACTAAGTATATTAAAATCAAATCAGACACGAAATCACAAACTTTTCTATATCTCCTAGAAAAACAGGCAGAAAAAAATTATATAATTTTTAAGAAGGCTTTATATCCTTGGCAGAAAAATATTTATCTTTTTTTTAATGATTTAAAAGGCGCGGAATTACAATTTAACAAATTGGTTTCATAGATAAAGACATATTTTGAGTCTTCCTTCATATATATAAATTGTAAATACTTTATATGTAAGGAGGCTTTATATGTCTTCCACGAAAATAATTGTTCTCAGGCTAAAAGAGGTAATTTATACATCTTTATTTGCTATTGTAGGATTAATACTCCTACTCATTCTTATCTTTAAGTTTATTCCTCAAAAAAGGCAATCCTCTGCCCTCTATGAAGCCGGAATCTATACCGTTCCAATAGAATTAGAATATGCCAACTTCGATATTTCAGTTACAATTGAAAAAGATAAAATCACATCAGTTGAGCTAATTAACTTTGATGAAGATATGGCTATGATGTATCCCCTTATGGAGCCTACAATGGCTTACTTAAATAAAGAAATCACTAAAAAACAAATGCTTGATGTAGGTTCTCCTAAGGAATCACCCGAAACTGCTAAGTTTCTTCTCGAAGGAATAAAAGAAGCCTTAAATAAACCTAATTAACGCCAATTTTCCCAGTAATCCTTTTCCTCACCGCTATCTACCGCAGCTAGATACATATCTGCTATTTTAAATAATTCAGATTCATCCTTTAGGATATAGTACTTTTTACCATCTTTTTCTTCTATATTTTGCTCTAATTTTCTACTCTTTTTTGACAGAGATAAGAAGTCTTTTTCCCATTGTAAAGCCTTTTCCTCACCTAATTCTTCATAACCGACTATTTCAGCCTTTATTTCTTCAATGAAGTCTTCTAGCAACATTTTAATCATTATTTTTCCTCCTAAGTGATAATTTATTATTATTATATCACAAAAAACAACCCATTATAAAAATTTATAATGGGTTGTTTTCTTAGAAACTAGCTAATCCCGCAATAACAAATACTGATATGTAACAAATACAAATTACAACTGGAACAGCTATTCCTATGATTAGTAAGGTCTTTCCAAATCTTCTTTTTTCTTCAGAACCGTTTTTATCAGTCATCCATATGATTCCTACTATAATCCCCACTATTGGGAATAATAGTGATGCAATAATAAGTAATGCTTTCAATCCCCCACCTAACTCTTGTTCCATGTTTTCCCTCCTGATTGTTTGTTTTATCCATTGACATTTTATATTATATTCTAATGTATTTTAAAAATCAATAGAATTCCTTAGATTGAACTGGAATATATCAAAATGTTTTGGTTATTATAGACATCTATTGATTTTTAATCTAAAAACAGTAAATTTTAATTGTGTATTTTTTATTCGTCTGCAAATAGTAATATAAAGCACGATATTTTAGCTACTAGAAAGAAGGGATAATATGACAGAAGTTTTAACTAGTGAACAACTTATATATGAGCTTAATAATTTAAAATGCCTGATAAATGATTTTGATTACTCTGAATTAAATAATGTTACTTTCTTAAATCTTGAATCACTTTATACTTATATTGCAGAATTTGATGGTAATCCTTTTCAGAGGCAGTATGAGGCCCTACAAGCTGCTTTAGATGTGGTACAACCTTTTATTCCCTTTGCAACAGGCGATAAGGCAAAGGAATTTTTATTACAAGTGAGTAAAGCTGAATCTGATGATGAAATCCAATGGTTAAAACAAGAATATACAGATAGAATGCGATTGGATTTTGTAAATGCCATTAGGCTGACCTCTTCTGATGATGAATGGGATGGTTTAATCCAAATATGCGAGAGTATAAGGCAAAGTAGAGAGGATAATTTTTCTTATAATAATTGAATATTTATGAACTATATCTATAAAGCCTTCTGATCCATCTTGGTAATAAATATAATTCAAAAAAAGTAAATAATATGTTTCTATACATTATATGCTTTTCGATTTTACCCTTTATCCACCCTCTTTTTACTTCTTTAGGCACATGGTACACATGGGGCATATATACTTTTTTAACCTTACCCTTTATTTTATTAATATGCTCAGTTATTACAAGCTCCACCCCATACCTGTTATCCTCCCATATAGGTATTTGTTCTAAAACAATCCGTTTCACCAATCTTTGCCCCGATAAAAAAGGGGCAATTTTGTGAGAAATATCGGTAATAAGCCTACCTTTAGTAAAAAGACCCAATACCATATCTACATCTTTCTTTAGTGTATATTCAATCATTGTAACAATATGTTCTTTTTTTAATCCACATAAATCTGCATCTAAAAATAGTATCCATTCTCCCGTACTTTCTATTATGCCTCTTTTCATGGCTGCTGCTTTCCCATAATTCTTTTGAAAATCTATAACAGTAACAGGATATCTTCTCGCTTCTCTAGAGGTTTCGTCCACCGAACCATCATTAATTACTATAATCTCTTTAATAAGGTCTAAATCCATTAGTGGAGCTAGTACCCCTCCTATTCTTCCTTCTTCGTTATATGCAGGAATAACAATAGAAATATCCATAAAAATGCTCCTTTCTATCCATATAGTATTCTTAGTATAATCATATTTATTTATGCAAAATTATAATCATAATTATGCATTGACGTTTTTAATTTATAGGTTTACCATAATACTATAGGTTCTTGTAAGAAGAAGCTTTTTGGTATACAATGAAATAAAACCATAGGAGGGGTGCTGGTGTTTCAATCAACTAGTGAATTAGCTATAAACAAATTGATACTGCTATATCTTATATCTAAAATAAAAATGCCTTTATCCCATGCACAGATTACTCAGTTTATTATGGATAAGACCTACACCGATTATTTTTCTCTTCAACAGTACCTAACAGAACTATCAGAATCAAATTTAATTATAAAGGAATATCAAAATCATACTACCCGTTACACCATTGCCAATAAGGGCCTTAATGCCTTAGAATATTTTAACACTCGTATTCCTGGTAATATAAAATTAGAAATTGATCGTTATGTACAAAAAAATCGCCAGCACCTAAAAAAGGAGCTGGAGATTATTGCTGAGTACACTCCTGAAAAACACAATGAGTATATTGTACACTGCAAGGTAAAGGAAAATGATACCACCCTTATTAATTTGGAAGTTAATGTTGCGTCAAAGGAACAAGCAAGGCTAATATGTGCTAATTGGAAAACAAATGCCCAACATTTGTTTGGCTCTATTCTATCAAGTCTGGTCAACACGCCTTCTAATTAACTGCTCTTAATTAAAAATTTCTCTTTTTTTAGCTTCTTTTAGGAGCAGTTCGTATTTTTCACGAGCAAACGCCAAGGCAAGCCTTGCTAATTTTATATTGGTATACTCCACTGTTTTACCTTTATCTTCTAATTCATCAACTAGCCTTTTTGTATCTTCTACATCTTTTTTTAATCTCTCTATCTCACTTATTAATCTTTCGTCATCTAAGCTAAAATAATCAGTTGTCCACTCTTGTATTAGTTTCATGGAATTCCCCCCTTAACAACTAAAAACCTAGAATCAGCGATAAAAAACCTATCCTTAGGATTCTGCGCATAAGTAAAAATCTTAAACGTCTAAATATATAATATTCCATCAGAACCATTTTAACACAAAATTAAATTTATGTTACAAAAAAGGAGTGCAAAAAATGCACTCCTTTTAATCAGTCTATTTACTTACAATTCATAATAAGTTCAATTAACTTCCCTTGTTCCTTGGCAGCTTTAATCATATCCGCATTAATCAGACTTCCCGTCTTGGCTATTAGTATTCCCCCATTACCCACAATATCTTTTAGAACAATTTTACCAGTCAAAAACTCCATTTGCTTTTGTTCGAATGCTTCATTTTTCTTATCTTCTTCTGGCTCTTCTTGGGAAAATCCTGCTTGAGCATTCTGGAAGTCTTTTAATACTCTATCAATCAAATCCTGATCGCTATTTTTTATGGTATTGCTATAATCTTGGTTTAATCCCTTATTGCCTTTTTTTAATTTAAAAGATAGTTCATCATTTGCTTTTTTATTTGGTCCAGAGTCGAAATAAATTTCTAGTGGCCCTTCCCTATCATTTTCCCCATCAAAGCTAATTTCAAAACCTTTGTCTTCAAAATCGAGAATATCTTCCTTGGAATTAATAGTTGCTTCTTCCTCCATTATTCCCTCATCAATATCTATAAAAAAGAATTCTTGATTGTTTAGTCCTTTATTATTGCCCATTAATACTTCTTCTGACATTTCTAAAGCTGCAGCAATTTCTGATGGTTCTATGGGGTCTTCAAATTGTAAGATCGAAGGACATTCTATTTCTTCTACTTCTTCTACTTCTTCTACTTCTTCTACTTCTTCTACTTCTTCTGCTTCTTCTACTTCTTCTACTTCTTCTACTTCTTCTGCTTCTTCTGCTTCTTCTGCTTCTTCTACTTTCTCCGTTTCTTTTTCATTTTCCTCAAAAGACATTGTTATAACTTCTTCCTGCTGATCTTCTAAAGTATAATCTATAGTTTCTGCAGAATCCTTATTATATCCTACAATGCCTTCTTCATCGGATTGCTGAAAAAATTTGATGGTTCATCCGTTGTTAATTCCTTTTCTGATTCAAGCAGATTATTAGCAAAGTTTTCTTCAAGAATAATTAAGTCTTTACCAAAGGTGATTACATCTCCCCTAGGTACAATCTTAATTCCTAAATCATCGTTCTGCTTTTGTATAAATTCTAACCCCGCAATATTAAAATCTTCATCAACATAAAAATCTCCGCTTTGTCCAATTAAATTCCCTTTTTGGGTCAATATATCTGTATTTTTAATCTGGACATTTTTTTGTAATAATTCTATTGCCTCTGGCACATTGCTTATATCTATCATTACCTGTTCATTTGGAATAGTTGCAGCATATTCTCCCACACCAATAATGTCTTTAGTTGAAATAACTAAGGAGCTTATTGTCTTTTCACCCGTTTCCACTAATACATAATCAATAGAACCATTCTTTCCGTTTACAATTAGGTTGTTCACCTTACCAACATTTTCTGCACTGGAAATGCTTATGATTGGAAGGCCCAAAATTGATTTTGTTTTCCTCATATTCCTACCCCTTTACTAAAATATTTATCAATACCTCTATTTTACCCTTATTATGACAAGTATTCAATAGTTTTTACAAAAAAAAGTCCGATACTTCGGACTTCTTCGATTCTACCTTAAATCTCGATATTCATCATCCATTGGCATTACCGCCCAACAGATTATATAAAGTAAAACTCCCGGAAAACCTGTACTCATAACACTAAGCAGGGCCCATAGTATTCTAATTAATGTAGGGTCAAAATCAAAATACTCCGCTATTCCTCCGCAAACTCCTGCTATCTTTTTATCTCTGCTAGATAAATGCAGTTTTCTTTGCATCATACTCCCTCCTTCTTTCAATGACTTCCCAAAGTATAACCTTTTATCCATAACTTTTCTTCATCAATATATACGTTTTACTATAACAAAAGTTTATTATCTCTGATAAATTTTATATTTAATCTACCACCCATTTATCAAAAACATTCCATATTTCCTCTGTTCCTTGTTTCGTCTGGGCAGAAAAGGGAATGAGTTTATGGTTAGGGTCCATGTTAAGACCTTTTTTAATAATTGCAAGTTGTTTTTGAAGTTGGCTTCTTTTAATTTTATCCATTTTAGTGGCTATTACTAATACATTGTTTTGATAATGACAAAGCCAATCATACATCATTTTATCATTTTGCCCTGGTTCATGTCTTATATCAATGAGCAGAACCACTTGCTTTAATTGTTCCCTATTGATTAAATAGCTCTCTATAAACTTTCCCCATCGTTCCCTTTCTGTTTTGGAAACCTTAGCAAAACCATAGCCTGGAAGATCTACAAAATATAATTTTTCTTCAACATTATAGAAGTTAATGGTTTGGGTCTTCCCCGGTTGGGCACTGGTTCTAGCTAGGGCCTTTCGATTAATCAATGAATTGATTAAAGATGATTTTCCTACATTAGATTTTCCAGCAAATGCAATTTCATTTAAATCAGTATCAGGAATTTGACTCTCGCTTCCACATACAAATTCTAATTCCACATTGTTCACTAACATAATAAATTTCTCCTTAGTGTGATTATACTATTTTATCGACTTTTTTATATCTAGAAGGTCTCCGGAAACATTTACGGAATCCTTGTTTTCTGATTTGGTAGAATTAATAAGGGCGTGATGTAAAACTTCTTCCATAGATTTTACTAGGACAAATTCCATATCTTCCTTCGCCGAATTAGGAATTTCATTAAGCTCATTCTCATTTTCTAAAGGAAGGAGTACCTTTTTAATCCCTGCTGCCTTTGCGGCTAATACCTTTTCTTTTAACCCTCCAATAGGCAATACCCTTCCTCTTAGAGTTATTTCCCCCGTCATACCCACATCGTTTCTTATCGGGATATCGGTAAGGGTAGAAATCATAGCCGTTGCCATGGTAATACCTGCTGAAGGTCCATCCTTTGGAACAGCTCCCTCAGGTATATGAATATGAATATCCTTATCCTTATAAAAATCTCGATTTATCCCTAAATCTTCTGCTTTAGATCGGATATAACTTATTGCTGCCTTAGCAGATTCTTTCATTACATCTCCAAGCTGTCCTGTCAATTCGAATTTTCCACTTCCACCCATGATGTTAACTTCAACTAAAAGGGTATCTCCCCCAACAGGAGTCCATGCAAGTCCCCTTGCAATGCCGATTTCTGCTTCTCCAGTTATCCTATTTAATCTGTATTTTTTTACTCCTAGGTATTTTTCTAGATTGGATTCTGTAACCCGAATTAACTTTTTATCTTCTTTTATTATTATTTTGGCTGCCTTCCTGCACAGTTCCCCTATGACTCTTTCTAGTTTACGTACCCCTGCCTCTTTTGTATAATAAGTGATGATGTCTTTTAGAGCCTTTTTACTAATCTGAAGTTGTGATTTAGTCATTCCATGTTTTTGTAGTTGTTTCTTAATTAAATGATTATAGGCTATATGGAATTTCTCTTCCTCTGTGTAGCTGGGTATACTGATTATTTCCATCCTATCTAAAAGGGGCCTTGGAATAGTATCTAAGGTGTTTGCCGTAGCTATAAATATAACATCTGATAAATCCACCGGCAGTTCTATATAATGATCTATAAAGGCAGTGTTTTGTTCTGCGTCTAAAACTTCTAACAGTGCTGCTGAAGGGTCTCCCCTAAAATCTGTGCTCATCTTATCAATTTCATCTAAAAGCATAAGTGGGTTTTTTGTTTTTGCCTGTTTAAGTCCTTGAATAATCCTTCCAGGCATAGAGCCCACATAGGTTCTTCTATGGCCTCTTATTTCCGCCTCGTCCCTAACACCTCCTAAGGATATCCTTATATATTTACGATTAAGTGCCTTTGCTATGGAGTTGGCTATAGATGTTTTCCCAACCCCTGGCGGTCCTACTAGACATATTATTGGGCTATTAAGTTTAGGGGCTATTTCTCTTATGGATAGGAATTCTAGTATTCTTTCCTTTACCTTCCCTAAACCATAATGATCTTCATCTAAAACCTTCTCTGCTTTTCTTAAGCTATGGGATTCTTTGGTTAGTTTAGTCCATGGAATATTCAATATCCATTCTATATAGTTTCTAATTACAACACTTTCTGGTGAAGAAGATGGGACCTTTAACATCCTTTGAAACTCCTTTTCCAGGCTTTTCCTAACCTCTAATGGGGGTTCTATTTTATCCAGCCTTTCTTTATATTGATTAACTTCCCCTTGTATTCCCTCCTTATCCCCTAATTCTTTTTGAATAATTTTAAGTTGTTCCCTAAGATAATATTCTCTTTGGGACTTATCTATATTCTTCTTTACCTTTTCTAATATTTCTTTTTGAACTTTAAGGACTTCCACTTCGGATTTTAATATTTCAATAAGTACAACCAGTCTTTGTTCTTCATCAAAAGTGCCTAGAATTCTTTGCTTATCTTCTAATTTTAACTGTATATTGGAAGCAATGGCATCTGCCATAGCCCCTGGTTTATCCATAGATATAATATTCCTAGTGGTCTCGGCAGAAATCCTATTATTTGCCCCTGCATATTCCTCAAAAATTTCTGCCCCCGCCCTGATAAGTGCATGGGTTTTAAGATCATCGTTTTCTTCTTTATAAAGTTGTTTTTCTACGTTTACTATAAAGTAAGGACTTTCTTGTTCAAAGGAAATTATTTTCCCCCTTTTATCTCCCTCAACTAAAACACGGATGGTATTGGTAGGAAGTTTTAAAATCTGTTTGATTGAAGCAATAGTTCCTACAGTATATAAATCACCAATTTCAGGTTCTTCTATAGCTATTTCTTTTTGTGCTACTAGGAATATGGGTTTATCACTAATCATAGCTTCTTCTAAAGCTTTGATGGATTTTTTACGGGCTACATCAAAATGTAAAATCATATTTGGAAATACAGTAAGCCCTCTTAAAGCAACCAAAGGCAACTGTAATATGTGTTTTTTATCTTTTTTTGCCATGTCTTTCACCTCATAAATTATGTCTATATGTAATTATGCTTATTTAGTTGAAACTTGTCAAATTCAAATTATTTCCTAGCTTTTTCTTTGAATAAAATTTACCCTTTCAATCGGTAGTTTCCCCAGATAATTTGATTTTAGATTTTATTAAATAAAAAAGAGACGTTTAGTGTTTACGACTCTCCTTTAAATAATGTTATTTATTATCTTATCTTTTTTTATCTTTTCCATATAAATATGTCGAAGGCTTGGGGAAATTTCTTTTTCTTTATATTGATTATAACCTAGTTTTTTATATAAACTTATATTTCTTTGACTTTTATGCCCCGTAAAGATTTCAAATCTGCTGCAATCTTCAAAGATTGCTTCGATTTTATTAATAAGCTGAGTCCCTGTCCTTTGATTTTGAAACTTAGGATGTACCACAAGCCTCCCGATATGACAAGTTTCTCCTTCTCGATAAGCTCTTACCGAACCGATAATAACTCCATTAATAATAGCTTTTAAAAAAAAACATGTTGAAAATTCCTTTTCTATTTCATCTAAAGTCTCAATTAGTGGTAACATCTGGTAATCTCTATAAATTTCGGCTTCACTTAAATAAGCTTGCTTTTGTAATAAAAGAATTTCGGCTAAGTCCTTAACTTGTGCCTGCTTAATAATCACTCTACAACCTCCATTCTATTACTCGTTCCTATTTAAAAACCAATGACAGTATTTTCATTGCTTGTATGTTAAGAATTATACCATATCTAAATCAATATTCTCAAGGTATATTCAAAAAATACTTAAATCAATATTTATTTACATACTCTGCACTTTAGTAATTGATTCTATTGCATCTGATATCCACAGAGGTTTATCCTAAGATGCAAGAAGGGCCTTATGTAATCATAAGGTCCTTTTAAAACTACTAATATATTATTACTATGAAAATAGTAATGGTTGTATCATCAAAGTCCTATATCCCTTGAGCCGTTAGTACCTCGGATGTGGCATTGGTCTTTGAAATAGTTTCTTCTATCACTTCCTCAAACACTTCTTTTAAGACTTGATTTATGGTTTTAACAGGTATCACTTTTACATTATAATCGCCAAAAGTTTCTTGCCAATTATCTGCCGGAATAAATACTTTTTCGATTCCTGCAGCCTTAGCCGCATTAATTTTGGCATGCACTCCTCCTACAGGATGAATGTTTCCTCTTATGGATATCTCCCCTGTCATAGCTATTTTGTTGGATATTGGCTTTTTAAGTATTGCCGAATATACCGAAACAAATATTGCAATCCCCGCTGAGGGACCATCTACAGGCATCCCTCCTGGAAAATTAATATGGATATCGTAATCTTTATATTGAATATTTAATATATTTTTCATTGCTGTTAGAACATTTTCAATTGAGCCTTTTGCAGTACTCCTCCTTTTCATTTTGCTATTACCTTTATTTAGTTCTTCTTCAATGATTCCTGTTACTGTTAAAGTACCTTTAGACTTTTCTTCTGCTATCTCTGCTATTACCTCAATTTCAAGCAATGCCCCCATCCTAATACCATAAACAGCAAGACCATTAACACAGCCGATAGTTTTTTCTGAGGAAATCTTTTTGTCTAATCTCCTACTATACTGCCCAAACTCAATTACCCATTCTATATCTTTAATTGTAACTTCTTTTCTATTTTCAATAGTAGCTATACATCCCGCAGTTTGGAGAATATTTACCGCGTCTCTCCCATTGCTTGCATAATGGGTGACTAAGTCAGCCACTCCATTATCTAATGTCAATGCTCCTTTTTTAGCTGCATTTTCAACAATCTTGGCTACATCGTCTTTAGTGAGGGCCTCAAAAAATATCTCTGTACATCTTGAGCGAATAGCGGGGGGTATTTCATCCGGTGTTCTTGTAGTAGCCCCAATTAAGCGAAAATCTGCCGGAAGACCATTTTGGAAAACATCATGAATATGATTAGGGATATTAGAATTCTCTGAAGAATAATAGGCACTTTCTAAAAAAACCTTTCTATCTTCTAGGACTTTTAAGAGCTTATTCATTTGTATGGGGTGAAGTTCACCTATCTCATCTAAAAAAAGCACTCCACCATGAGCTTTGGTTACTGCTCCTGGTTTTGGCTGAGGTATTCCTGCACTTCCATAAGCCCCCGCCCCTTGATAAATCGGGTCGTGAACTGAACCAATTAAAGGATCTGCAATCCCTCTTTCGTCAAACCTGAGGGTGGTTGCATCCATTTCGATAAAATGTGCATCTTCCTTAAAAGGTGATATAGCCATCTTCTTGGCTTCTTCTAATGCAACCCTAGCAGCAGCGGTTTTCCCAATTCCTGGGGGACCGTAGATTATTACATGCTGTGGATTTGGGCCACACAAAGCAGCTTTAAGGGCCCTTAGACCCTCATCTTGTCCAATTATCTCTTTAAAAGAAATAGGACGGGTCTTTTCTGATAATGGTTCTGATAGATGGATTGACCTTAATTTTTTTAGCTTCTCTAGTTCCTTTTTTGACTCTTTTCCTATAGAAATTTTGGTGGTTTGCTGAGTTTTAAGAAGTGTAAAAAAATAAATCCCTATAGTAACTGTAAATACAAATTGGATAATGATTAAAATATTGCCCACTTAATATCCTCCTATCTCACTCTGATGCTAATTTACCTTTAGTATGCACAATCATAAGGTTTTTATTACAATAAACTAAATTCGGACATAATAAAAGAAT
Source organism: Candidatus Epulonipiscium sp. (assembly GCA_012519205.1). Taxonomy (NCBI): domain Bacteria; kingdom Bacillati; phylum Bacillota; class Clostridia; order Lachnospirales; family Lachnospiraceae; genus Candidatus Epulonipiscium; species Candidatus Epulonipiscium sp. The sequence continues at coordinate 55,786 of JAAYQR010000011.1, forward strand.
GCATCTTACGATGCATTCTTTTATTATTTATTTAGGCTGTTTCGCCTCTTTTAGTTTTTTTCTTCCTTGCCTTTTTAATAGGTTGCTTATTTTCATTAATAACAAGCTCAGGCATTTCTTTAGTCTCAACTGTATTTTTTGTAATAATACATTTTTCTACATTCTTAGTGGTGGGTACCTCATACATTACCTCTATCATCATTTCTTCAAGGATTGCTCGAAGTCCCCTAGCTCCTGTTTCTCGTTCAATAGCCTTTTTAGCTATTAACTCAAGGGCTTCCTGCTCAAATTCAATAATAACATCATCCATTTCAAACAATTTGATGTATTGTTTAATAAGTGCATTCTTAGGTTCAGTTAAAATCTTTATAAGAGCATCCTCATCTAAACTATTTAATGATACAACGACAGGAACACGGCCAATAAATTCTGGAATGAGGCCAAATTTAAGCAAATCCTGTGGCAAGAGGGTGTCTAGTATTGCACCAATATCTTTATCCTTTTTTCCCTTTACCTCAGCCCCAAAGCCTATACCTTTTTTACCAACTCTTTTTTCGATAATCTTATCAATTCCATCGAAAGCCCCGCCACAAATAAATAGTATATTAGTGGTGTCAATTTGAATAAATTCCTGATGGGGATGCTTCCTTCCCCCTTGGGGCGGAACAGAGGCTACAGTTCCTTCTAAGATTTTAAGGAGGGCCTGTTGAACCCCCTCACCACTTACATCCCGAGTGATGGATGGATTATCGGATTTTCTTGCAATCTTATCAATTTCATCGATATATATGATGCCCTGTTCTGCTCTTTCTATATCATAGTCTGCTGCTTGAATAAGTTTAAGTAAAATATTTTCTACATCTTCTCCTACATATCCTGCTTCAGTCAAGGAAGTGGCATCTGCTATAGCAAAGGGAACATTCAACATCCTTGCCAAAGTCTGTGCAAGCAATGTTTTCCCTGATCCCGTGGGCCCAAGCATTAATATATTACTTTTTTGAAGTTCCACATCATCATATCTATTATCTGAAAATATCCTTTTATAATGATTGTATACTGCCACTGCAAGAGACTTTTTTGCTTTTTCTTGGCCAATTACGTATTCATCCAATGTAGCTTTTATTTCTCTTGGCTTGGGAATATCAGAAACTTCGCTACTCACTGGAATTTCATCGAATTCTTCATCGATAATTTCAGAGCATAAATCTATACATTCATCGCATATATAAACTCCAGGCCCAGCAATCAATCTTCTTACTTGTTCTTGGGTTTTTCCACAGAATGAACATTTAAGCTGTTTTTTTTCTTCATATCTGCCAGCCATTGACTCACCTCTTATTTATTTACTTTCTTGCTGCAATAACTTCATCGATTATACCATACTCTTTAGCTTCAGAAGCCAACATGAAATAATCCCTTTCCACATCTCTTTCAATTTTGTCCAAAGGTTGCCCTGTATTTTCACTTAGCATTTCATTCATTCGTTTTTTGATTTTAATGATATGCTCAGCATGGATCTGAATATCCGTAGCCTGACCCCTTGTACCCCCTAGAGGTTGATGGATCATTACTTCAGCATTAGGAACTGCAAATCTTTTTCCTTTTGCCCCCCCACTTAGAAGAAAAGCTCCCATGCTAGCAGCCATTCCTATACAAATAGTTGATACATCAGGTTTAATGTAATGCATGGTATCGTAAATTGCCATTCCCGCTGTAATCGAACCCCCAGGGCTATTGATGTATAGATGTATATCCTTATCGGGATCTTCTGCTTCTAAAAATAAAAGTTGCGCTACAACTAGGTTAGCGGTAATATCGTTTACTTCTTCTCCTAAAAAAATTATTCTATCTTTAAGAAGTCTAGAAAAGATATCATAGGATCTTTCGCCTCTATTAGTCTGCTCCACTACTACTGGTACTAAACTCATAGATATTCCTCCTTACACTTTAATAATTGACTCTCTTGATTTTCTTTTATATTTCTTTTGCATTATTAACTACTAAATCAACGGCTTTCCTTATTTTGATATCTTCTCTTACTGTTTCCTTTTCTGCATCTCCCACTGTACTCTTTAATTTATCTAATTCCATTTGATATTGTTCAGCCATTTTCTTAAATTCATCTTCTAATTCTTCATCACTAACTTCTATAGTTTCTTCTTTAACAATTTCTTCAAGCACTAGTCTTGCCTTAACTTGGAATTCTGCATCAGAACGGAAGTTTGCTTTGAAAGTCTCCATGGTCTGTCCTGTAAACTGGAGGTATTGTTCTAAAGGAAGCCCTTGATATTTCATTCTCATGCTAAAATCCTCTGCCATTTGTTCAACCTGATTATTGACCATAACTTCAGGCACATCCATAGTAGCATTTTCAATAATCTTTTCAAGCACAGCTTTTTCTTTCTCTGATTGGGCAGCTTTTTCTTTCTGTTCTAACAGTTTTGCCTTAATATCTTGTTTATATTCATCTAGACTTTCAAACTCCGAAACATCTTTGGCAAATTCATCATCTAAAGCTGGGAGCTCTTTTTCTTTAATTTCTTTTATTTCTACCTTAAATAAAGCTGGTTTGCCAGCTAATGATTTTTGTTGGTAGTCCTCTGGAAAAACTACATTAACATCTAGGTCATCCCCAGGGTTACTGCCAATTAGTTGTTCTTCAAAATTATCAATAAAACTATGGGAACCTATCTTTAAGGAATAATCTGTACCCTTCCCTCCCTCGAAAGCCTCATTGTCTATAAAGCCTTCAAAATCAATAACAACTTCATCTCCATCTTCTACAGCCCTATCTGTTCTAGTAATAATACGGGCATTTTTATCTTGAATTTGTTTTAACTCTTCTTCAATTTCCTCTTCTTTCACTTCTATATCGGTTTTGGATACTTCTACTTCCTTGTACTGACCTAATGTTACCTCTGGTTTAGTCGTCACAATTGCAGTAATTATTAATTCTTCATCTTTTTCAATCTTTTCTACATCAAATTCTGGTTTTGATACAACTTCTAAGTTATGTTCTTTTATAGCATCTTCATATGCATCGGGAATTACAAAGTTAACAGCATCTTCGTAAAAAATACCTGCTCCGTATGTTTTCTCTATAAGAGTTCTAGGGGCCTTCCCCTTACGGAATCCTGGAATAGTAATATGATTTTTATTTTTACTATAAGCGTATTTCATACCTTCTTCAAATCTCTCTACAGGCACTTCAATTGTTAACTTAACTTGGTTATTTTCTAATTTCTCTAATTGTGAACCCATTACATTTATCCTCCTTGAACAATATTATAATCTATGCACACCATATGTAAGGCAAACATAGTACTTCTAAATTCATATATACACATCTAGGTATTATACCATATACCGGGGTATAATTCTACTTATATAATAAGTTTTTCCCATTTTTATCTCAGTTTCCAAGCCATTATATCTAATTAAAAAAGTATCGTCAAGGTACTCATATTATTTCTATTTGAATATCATAAATTTCCGCCTCAATATTGTTTTCAATGTAATCGATAACATTTTGTACTATTTGATTTGCATGAATCATACTACCGGTTACGCAAGCAAAACCAATCACTCCATTTTGATGTGAATCCTGCATTTCTATTTCGGCAACGGATACGTTAAACCTGTGCTTGACCTTACTAATGATACTCTTTAAAATCGCTCTTTTTTCTTTTAAGGAATTCACCCAGGGGGCACGGAAATAGACTTTGCATGTTCCTACAATCATATTAACCCTCATCTCATAATCAATCTAAGATTTTATATTATCATATTCCCTAAAAATAACAAGGTGCTCATTGCACAAAAACAGAAATAATACAATAATAAAAAAGATGACATATAAGATGCCATCTTTTTTATTATTGTATTATTGTATTATTGTAATTGATTTGTGCTTCCAGCCATTTGTCTTTCTTGAGCTTCAATCATTTTTTTAACCATGTATCCACCAACATAACCAGCTTGAGCGGATGTTAAATCTCCATTATAACCTTGTTTCAAAGGTACTCCAAGTTCATTAGCAACTTCAAATTTAAATTGGTCTAAAGCTGCTCTTGCTTCTGGAACTGCTTTTCTATTTGTGTTGTTATTAGCCATTTTTTTCACCTCCATGGTAGTATTATGTCTCTTTTTGAAAAATATATTATCTTTTTCTGTTGGAATTTAGAACCATTTTCAAGTTTTTGTAGTTCCAAGTATTGCATATGAAAAACAAGGCGAATTTTGATATAATGATACCACAATAATTGTTTTTATATACAAGGAGGAAATTTCATATGGCTTCATCCTACGCTCATCAATTCTACGAACATTCATTTCTAAGTATTTATCAAAGTAACATTGAAAAGAAACTTCAGCAAATCGATTTATTTCTTAAAACTTCCCCTGAAAAACTAAATATAATCACAACTTCCCAGTTACTAAACATTAGTGAAAAAGAGGTTATTAGCATTATGTCAAATAACAATATAGACAAAATAACCCCTGCCTCTTTTTTTATGATTATGGTTCAAGGGGGCAGCTACATATGTGGTCTTTTAAAGCGTCAACTACAGAGAGGAACAAAAACAGTCTATACGAAAGAAGATATTTCCTATATATATCAACTTAATCCCGAGAAAATTGAATTTGCCCTGGAAAAATCCAACATAAAGCAAATTACCTCTGAAAATATTAAGACATTATTTGAATACATACCTATTCAGATTTGGCAATAAATAAAATAGATTTTATTTTATAATCTAAAAAAGTGCTATAATGTTATTTCAAATATAACTTTATAGCACTTTCTTATTAATTTTGTTTTTCATTATTCTCCCAGTGATGACAGGCTACAAAATGTCCCGGTTTTACTTCTACGAGAGCAGGTCTTTGGGTCCTGCATCTTTCCGTCGCTCTAGGACATCTATCTACAAACTTACAGCCCTTTGGAGGATTAATGGGACTTGGCACATCTCCTTGAATAGCAATTCTTTCCCTGTTTCTTTGTACCTTTGGATCCGGTATCGGTATAGCGGAAAGCAAAGCCTTAGTATAGGGATGAAGGGGATTTTCGTATAATTCGTCACTATCTGCCAACTCCACTATAGAGCCTAAATACATCACAGCCACCCTATCCGATATATGCCTTACCATCGAAAGGTCATGGGCAATAAAAAGATAGGTAAGTCCTATTTTTTTCTGGAGTTCTTCTAATAAATTAACAACCTGCGCTTGTATGGATACGTCAAGAGCAGATATAGGCTCATCACAAACTATAAAATCAGGATTTACCGCCAAAGCTCTTGCAATACCGATTCTTTGCCTTTGCCCCCCACTAAATTCGTGGGGAAAACGATTCGCATGTTCCCTATTTAATCCCACAAGCTCTAGGAGTTCATGAATTCTTCTTGTTCTTTCATTTCCTTTTAAGAGTCTATGAACATCTATTCCTTCGCCTATAATATTAGACACTAACATTCTAGGATTTAAAGATGCGTATGGATCTTGGAAAATCATTTGGGATCGTCTCCTGAATTCTTTTCTATCCTTTCCCTTAAGGTCATATATATTTGCTCCGTTAAACTCCACACTTCCTGAAGTAGGATTATAAATATTAAGTATGGTACGACCGGTTGTTGATTTACCACACCCTGATTCTCCTACTAATCCGAGGGTTTCTCCTTTATATATATCAAAAGAGACATCATCCACAGCTTTTAAATATACCTTTTTATCAATTTCAAAGTATTTTTTAAGATTCCTAACTTTGAGTAGGACTTCTTTATTTTTGCTTTCCATGACTAGTTTGCACCCCCTTTATCCTTGGTTACAGGATTATCTACTTTAGGTGCTAACTCATGGTTAAGCCAACATGCCGAATGGTGGTTTTCCCCTATCTTAAATTGTGGGGGCATTTGCCTTCTACAAATATCCATAGCATGTTCACATCTATCTGCAAAGGGACAACCTTTGGGAGGAGCAAATAAATCCGGTGGCGTCCCTTCTATAGAATCTAATTTTTTGTTTTCTTTTTTTATGTCTAATCTAGGGACAGATTTCAATAAACCCCAGGTGTAGGGATGCCTAGAGTTATAGAAAATTTCGTCCGTTGGTCCACTCTCTACTACCTTACCACCGTACATTACAATAATTCTTTGAGCTGAGTGGGCCACAACTCCTAGATCATGGGTGATTAATATGATTGAAGTTTTAATTTTTTTCTGCAAATCCCCCATTAGGTCTAAAATCTGTGCCTGAATGGTTACATCTAATGCCGTTGTCGGTTCATCGGCTATCAGTATCTGTGGATTACATACTAAGGAAATAGCTATCATTGCCCTTTGTCTCATCCCTCCTGAGAATTGATGGGGGTACTCGTTAAATCTATTTTCAGGATTGGGAATCTGAACCATACGAAGCATATTCAATGCCTTATTCTTTGCCTCGTCCCCTCGTATATTTTGGTGTTTTTTTAATCCTTCCATAATCTGTTTTCCCACAGTCATCGTCGGATTTAAGGAGGTCATCGGATCTTGGAAAATCATACCTATTCGACTTCCCCTTATTCCTTGCATTTCTTTATCCCTTTTCTTTAATATATCTTCACCATTAAATAATATTTGTCCGCCTTTATACCTTGCAGGGGGCTCCGGATTGAGTCTCATCAATGACTTTGCCGTAACAGATTTACCAGAGCCCGATTCTCCTACAATAGCTAATGTTTCACCCTCATAAAGGTCAAAGGATACATCTCTTACTGCCTGAACTTCCCCGGCGTAGGTATCAAAAGATACCTCTAAGTTTTTAACCTCTAGTATTTTTTTCATTGACTCACCTCCTATTTTCTAAGTCTTGGGTCTAGGGCATCCCTTAGACCATCGCCTAATAAGTTAAATGCAAGCATCGTTAAGCTAATAGCTATAGCCGGAATAATAAGCTGATGAGGGAATTGTCTAAATATCTTTGCCCCTTGATTTGCCAGTACGCCCCAAGAAGCAAAAGGAACCGGAACACCTAATCCAATAAAACTTAAGAACGCTTCTGCAAAAATCATTTTAGGAATCATCATAGTCATATCAACAATAATAGGACCCATGGCATTGGGAATGAGATGTTTCAAAATAATTCTTTTTGAGTCGGCACCTAAAGTTTTAGATGCAACAACATATTCTGAATGTTTAAGTCTCATAACTTCACCCCGAACAATACGGGCTGTTCCCATCCATCCTGTTACAATCAGTACAATACTTATGGGTTTAATACCCGGGTTCATCACTGTTAATAATAATATTGTATAAAGCATGTCAGGTACTGTCATCAATATTTCAACGATACGCATTAAAATATCATCGACCCTACCACCGATATATCCGGAAATTCCTCCATAAACTATTCCAAAAATAGATGTTATAAATACTGAAATGAATGCAATAAAGAAAGAAATTCTTCCGCCTTCCCATAGACGGGTAAATAAATCTCTGCCAAATTCATCTGTACCAAACCAATGTTTAGAATTAAACCATTTTACTCCTTTGGTTTCTATGATTAAGTTTGAACCTTTCTTTTCAAAGGTAATTCCTCTAAAATCCGAATCTTTAGCTAAAATTTCTTCTGATTCTTTATTTAACTTGTCTACGATACTACCCCATGTATCAGTATCAACTATATCAACTACTATTTGGTATTCCTTTTTATCTCCTTGCCAAGATTCTTCGGCCTGGTTGCCTATCTTAAATCCTACTTGCCCCGCAGATTGTAGTTGAACCTTTCTTAGAATAACCTTGCTTTTTCGATAATTAGGAATGTATTTTTCATATTTAAAAACTTCATTTGACAGGAGGGAAATACTCCTAGCATTGCTCATAATAGGAGTCTGATTTTGCTCGGCCAAATTTTGTTTTTCGTAGGTGTGGCCATATAAAGACTTTGTTATTATGGGTCCTACTAAAGACATAAGAATTAAAAAAATTAAAATCAAAAAAGAAGTTATTGCTATTTTATTTTTCTTTAATCTCCTATAGGCATCTTTCCAATAAGATAAACTTGGTCTTTTTATTTCCCCTGCGGCCTTTAGATTTTTGCCTATGTGTCTAAAATCGTCCTTATCCAACTGCGTATTAATCATCTATTTCCCTCCCTCCCCTGAAATTTTAAGTCTAGGATCTATTAATCCATAGATAATATCTACTGCTAGCATGGAAGTAATAATAAGCGTAGCATAAAAGATAGTAATACCCATAATCATAGGATAGTCTTGTTCAGTAATCGTCGAAACAAAATACTCCCCTAATCCAGCAACAGCAAAGATTTTTTCAACAACAATTGACCCTGTAATTAATGCTGCAAACAAAGGACCTAAGACTGTAATTATAGGCATAATGGCATTCCTTAATACATGTTTCCATACAATTTGAAATCTTGCTAACCCCTTAGATTTAGCCGTACTAATATAATCTTGCCCAAGAACTTCCAATGTAGTTGTTCTCATTAGCCTAGAAATTGTAGCCAAAGAACTTAAGGCAAGGGTAATTGAGGGAAGTATCAAAGACCACTGGGTTTTATCTACTGTTACAGGGAACCAGCCTAGTTTAACCCCAAAAACATAAGCTAAAATAGGTCCTAAAATAATAGAAGGTATGGATACTCCGATGATTGCAATAAAAATCGATAGATAGTCCCATGTCCTTTGGTGATTAAGAGCTGCAATTATGCCTAAAATTACTCCGAATATTACAGCAATAACCAAGGCTCTCCAACCTAATGAGAACGATTTGGGAAAACTTTGTTTAATCATATCCGTTACAGAACGTCCAGGATATTTAATAGATGTTCCTAAATCTCCCTTAATAAGATTCTTCATATATATGAGATATTGTTCAGAACGGGGCTTATCTAATCCATATTTTACCCTTAAAGCTTGTTTAACTTCCGGTTTCAACTTTGGATCCGTAAATGGATCATTAGGTAGGGCATGCATTAAGATAAAAGTAAGGGTTGAAATAACCCAAAGAGTAAGCACCGCCATCAAAAGACGTTTTATAATATATCTTAGCAAGTCAATAACCTCCTATCTTTATTTTTTATATTAAGAAAGGTATATGATATATAGATTACCAACCAAAAGCCTAATTGATTTAACCCTACAATGTTGGAAATCTATTTAAGAGAACCAACTTTAAGTATAGTGATTAAATTTAGTCCTAAAGTTGGTTCTCTATATACATATACCTTTCTCTTATTATCTTAAATTACATAAATTTATTTTTGTTTTTCTGCATTTTTTGCAGCCATATCAATATCTGCCCAGTAAAAGTCAGTGGTTGCCCCAACCCCTCTTATTACAGCCCCTGATACATAATTTTTAAATGTAAAATGTACATTTCTAAAGTATTGAGGTGCTACAACTGCATCGTCTATAAGTGTTTTTTCTGCATCATACATATATTGCATACGTTTTGTAGGGTCAATTTCATTTTTAGCTGCTTGAATTAGTTTGTCATATTCAGGATTATTGTATTTTCCACTATTATTTGGATTAATAGATTCAAATAGATCTAAGAAAGTCATTGCATCAGGATAATCCGGACCCCATCCAGAAGCAGACATTCCAAATTCTCCTTTTTGTAGTCGTGTTAATCTTTCTGACCATGGAAGTGGAACTAGATTTACATTAATGCCTACTTCTTTCCAGTCGGCTTGAAATTTTTCACCAACCTTTTGGTCAATATCTCCATCTCCAATTAATAAATCCATTGTAGGAAGTTCACTCATGCCTAATTCCTTAAGTCCTGCTGCTAAGGATTCTTTAGCTTTTTCTTTATTATTATCTTGGAATAATTCTATTCCATTTTCTTCACGGAATGTCTTTTCAAGACCTGGAAAAATTTCTGGAATAATTGCCAATGCCGGCCTATCCCCTAAGTTGATTTTTTCAACAAAAGATGTTCTATCCATAGCATACATCAATGCTCTACGGATATTTTTATTCTGAGTAATAGGATTATCGAAATGATTAAACTCAATGTAGAACACACCATAGTCAGGACGATTAATCATTGCCTGTAGGTTTAATTCATTCAATGTAGCCATATCTTCAAAATCCGGCACGTCTTTAGCTTGAATTGCAGAGCCGTCTAGTGCTCCAGTTTTTAATAAATTGGTTCTAGTTTCTACGTCATTAACCATTTTCATATTAACAACATCAATATTGATGTTATCCTTATTCCAATAATGTTCATTCTTAACTAATTTAAAGTTGTCTTTATGTGCCCATTCTGCAACTTTCCAAGGGCCATTAGCAAGGAGTCCTTCTGCTTCTATACCATATTTATTAGCGGCACTTTGCTCTTTATAAAAATCTTCTTTAACCGGAGCATAGACAGCAAATGCTGTTAAATTAGGGAAATATGGTGCAGGAACTGCAACCGTAATTTTGATATTATTACCGTCTTTAACCGCTTTTACATTTCCCCAAAGCTCATCTTGTTTAGCTTCAAATTCTGCTTTTTCCTCATCTGTCATTTTTTCCATACGGGCACCCTGCTCATCCTCATTAAGATTTGCAAAATCCGGGTCTTTTTCTGTTAAGAATGTGGTCTTTGTGTAGGCTGCATAATCAGCTGCCCCCTCAATATAATCTGAAATCAAGAAACTATATGCTCCTGTTGTATCCATGGCCAATCTCCACCCGAAGAATAAATCTTCAGCTGTAACTAAACTTCCATCAGCCCATTTTGCGTCGTCTCTCAGTTCAAATGCATAGGTATTGCTTGCTTCGTCATAGGTATATCCCTTAGCAATCCCTGGTTCTAAACTACCGTCATCCTTACCAAATCTCATTAAACCTTCCATAAACATGTTCTCAACCTGAATATCTGGTTGTCCCCACATTTGTTGTGGATCTAAGGTTTGAGGTTCAGAAGATAGATAATAATCTAAAACTTTTTCGCCTTCAAATTTTGTATCCTTATTTTCTTCCTTTACTTGTTCCCCAGCCTGTCCAACTGTTTGTTCTTCTTCTTTGCCACAACCAGTTAGGGCAATACTAAGAACCATAACTATTGCTAGGCTCATAGCCCATAATTTTTTTAGTCTCATTAGGAATCCCCCTTCTTATAGTTTAGTTTAGTGAATAGTTAAAAACAAAAATTATTATATCACCAAACCTATTTTTTTGCAATTTAATTATTCATGCGGTATTTTTTTTGAAGGTGAACCTTTATCATAATTATGGATATAATGCAGGATTTACTTCATTTATTGTCTTTATAGCTCATTTATCCTATTATTTTTAACCTTTTGGTAATTACTTATCACATGTTTTACTGGATTACCTTTAATGTGTTAATATTCTAAAATAACCTTCTATTTTACTAACTTCATTTATCTTAATATTTGACATACACTCAAGCTTCTGATATACCAAATAAAAGAATATCAATATAAAAATACTTTAATTTACTTTTAAAAATATCAATTATGCAATATAATACTAGAAAAGGCTAATTCATATATTTCAACAATGGGGAGGAGTTATTCTATGGAAATCGAAAAAAAATATTTAGTAAAGAACATACCCGCTAACCTTCATCTATATGAAAAAAAAGAAATTATTCAAGGGTATATTTCTATTGATCCAACAATTAGATTAAGAAAAAGCGATGATGAATACTTCCTTACAATCAAAGGTAAAGGACATTTGAAAAGGGAAGAAATGGAGTTTCGCTTAACTAAAGAGCAATTTGAGAATCTTTGGGCAAAGGTGGACTCTGCTACTATAAATAAAACTAGATATTATATTCCTTTAGAAAATAACTTAATAGCAGAACTTGATATATACCATAAGGATTTAAACAATCTTCTTACAGTTGAAGTGGAGTTTGATTCTGAAAAAGCCTCTGAGTATTTTATTCCTCCAGAGTGGTTTGGTGAGGATGTAACCCATGATAGCAGATATAAAAATAATAATATTGCTGTTTACGGTATTCCAAGAAGATAATAAGAAAAGCTTTATGGCATGGGCCATAAAGCTTTTCTTATTATAGTGCGGATGAAGGGAGTCGAACCCCCACGCCAAAGGCGCTAGATCCTAAGTCTAGTGCGTCTGCCAATTCCGCCACATCCGCATATTCAAATTATAAGCTATGAGCTACCCGGGACTCGAACCCGGGACACCTGGATTAAAAGTCCAGTGCTCTACCGGCTGAGCTAGTAGCCCACAGTTGGCTGGGTAGGAAGGATTCGAACCTTCGCATGCAGGAGTCAAAGTCCTGTGCCTTACCGCTTGGCGACTACCCATCAATAAGGGTGAATAGTGGGATTCGAACCCACGGTCTCCAGAGCCACAATCTGGCGCTTTAACCAGCTAAGCTATACCCACCATATCTCTTAATCATTTTATATACGTGCCTGCAGGGATTCGAACCCCGGACACATGGCTTAGAAGGCCATTGCTCTATCCTACTGAGCTACAGGCACATATAAAGCGGGTGATGGGAATCGAACCCACGTACCCAGCTTGGAAGGCTGGTGTTCTACCATTGAACTACACCCGCAAATGGTCGGGGTGACAGGATTCGAACCTGCGACCTCTTGATCCCAAATCAAGCGCTCTAGCCAAGCTGAGCCACACCCCGTTTTGCCGACAACGATTATTATATATGATTGATAGAAATTAGTCAATACTTTTTTTAAAATGTATTTGTCCCTTTTTTATCATTCTTTCTTTATACCATCCATAGTCGACTTAATTCATTGTCTTTTTTAATGGCCATTATAGCAGGTTCAACTTTTCCTTCCTCTTCTATCTCTATTATTCCAAAGGTAGGATATATAATACCTCTAGGCTGACTAATGCTTCCCGGATTAAAGAGAAGCATCTCACCATAATTTTCTATCAGAGGCATATGGGTATGACCGAATAATACTATGTCTACCTCTTTTTCTTCACCATAATAACCTATTCTATCATAACCCCATTTTACATCTTGCCTATGGCCATGGGTCATTAAAATCTTCTTATTTGCTATAGGTATTATTTTTTCTTTATGAATACTGCCAAAATCACAATTACCACCTACATAATGTAAAAGCAAACTAGGAAATTCTTTCATTAATTTAATAGCATCTTTTTCATGATCGCCTAGGTGTATAATAACATCTATTCTATCCTTTAGTTTTTGTATGACCATTCTAGGGTAGTAGAGGGAGCCATGACTGTCACTTAAAATTAAGAGTTTCATTTGGTTGTATCCTCCAACCTACCCTTTAATAAATCTTTCATGTTTTCTAATGCCTTTGCCCTATGACTTATTTTATTTTTAAGTTCTGGGGGAATTTGAGCTGTTGTCATATTGTATTTTGGAACATAAAATATGGGGTCATATCCAAAGCCATTTGCCCCTCTTATTTCATTTCCAATCCTTCCTTCTATCACTCCCTTAGTAGTAATAATCCTTCCATCAGAAAACCCTGCAGCTATTACGCATACAAATCGGGCAGTTCTCTTTTCATCTGGTACTCCTTTAAGCATATCTAAAATTTTATTGTTTTTTATATTATAAGGTGTATCTTCCCCCATAAAACGTGCCGATGAAATCCCAGGTTCACCATTAAGATAATCTATCTCAATTCCAGAATCATCTGCCATAACAATACCTTTGCTGTGCTTCATAATCTCTTTTACTTTGATTATTGCATTTTCTTCAAAGGTAGTTCCATCCTCTATGATATTAATATTTATCCCCGCTGCTTCCATTGATATGATTTCTATGTTGAGATCCTTCATTATCTCATTGATTTCTATAATTTTTCCTTTGTTCTTTGTTGCAAACACGATTTGTTCCATCAAAAATTTCCTCCAATAATATCTGCAATTTCTCCTAAGGCCTCTTTTTGCTTCTCTATTAATTCACTCGTACCTTTTTTCCCTAAGTCAAGAAGCTTATTAAAGACTTCATGGGAAAATGGAGATCTTTCACCTGTCCCCTGGACTTCTATATACTCACCTTTTTCGGTCATTACTAAATTCATGTCCACTTCTGCCCTACTGTCTTCTTCATAACATAAATCCAATAGAGGAATTTCTTCTACTACTCCAACACTGATAGCAGAAACAAAATTTCTAATCGGCATCTCTTTTATGACTTCTTTTTTCAAAAGCAAATTACATGCATCGGCTAAGGCAACAAAGCTTCCAGTAATAGACGCTGTTCTTGTCCCCCCATCTGCTTGGATTACATCACAGTCTAAAGTGATGGTCCTTTCCCCTAATATAGTAAAGTCAATAACTGACCTTAAGGCCCGTCCAATCAGTCTTTGAATTTCTACAGAACGATTATTCATTCTTAATTTATTAATATCCCGTTGATTTCTTACTCCGGTAGATCTTGGAAGCATGGAATATTCTGCTGTTATCCAGCCTTCGCCACTACTCTTCTTAAATAGGGGAACCCTCTCTTCTACACTGGCATTACATATAATCTTAGTATCCCCCATTTCAATAAGTACGGAGCCCTCGGGATATTTAATATAATTACGGGTTATTTTTACTGTTCTTATTTGGTCATACTTTCTTTTATCAATTCTCTCCATTCATCTTTCATCCTTTCTTCTAGCCATTCTTCCTTGCTATAAGATTTTATTATCGTTCCCTCAGGAAGGTAATCTTCTTGCCCTTCTATAAGTACTGTAATATTTTCCACTCCTGAAATAGCAAAACCGGTATCTAAAATTTGGTATACAATCCACTGCTCAGTCAAGGTTCCCCCATAATTTTTAATATCCTTTGAAATATTTAGATACAGGCTACTATTTTCAACACGAATATCCATTATCTTTACTTCCTTAGGGATAATACTTTCCTCTACATTAAAATTATTACCTAAAAGATCTTCAAATAATTCCTCTGCTTGCTTCTTAGTTACGTTAATTTGATGAATAGATACCTGTTCTTTTTGAATTGAAAATGCTGGGGATACGAACATAAATCCCATAAATAACAAAATAAAAAAATATGTTGGTTCAGCCATTTTACCCCTCCTTTATATTTTACCATTTTATACCACAAGGGGGGTTAGGACAAGGTATTTCGTTAGTGTGGTTTCTACATTATACTATTCTATACTATAATTTGCCTTAATTAAAGAATATATTATAAAATCTTTTACAGTTTTCGTGACAAATTTTAGGGGTGATTGCAATCACCCCTAAAATTTTTATATTTAACTTTTATCTATTAGTAGGATACCTTTCGAAAATGGTTAATATTCCTTCGAAGATTGCTTTCGCGGCATTTTGTCTAAATGAATCTGATCTAAGGAGATTAGCATCATCCTTATTGCTTAAAAATGCAACCTCAATTATCACCGCTGGCATTTTTGTTGTTCTAAGCACATAAAGTCCCGGACGTTCCTTAAGTCCCCTATCCTTCGTTCCTAATTGTTGTACAAGTACATTTTGGAAAATCTGTGCCATTTTTTTTCCTGAAAACTGTGCAGTTGTATCTAAATGGGTTGGAAAATATAGGGTTTCTGTTCCTTTATGTTCACTAGTAAAGGAATTATTATGCACACTTACAAATATATCCGCACCTATTTCATTTGCTAGTTTACTTCTATCTTCAAGGGATGGATAGGTATCGCTTGTCCTTGTATTATATACCTTAATATCCGGTCTGCTTGCAAGAAGGGCATTTAGTTTTAGGGTTATATCCAAATTAAGTTCTTTTTCAACTAACCCATTGCCCAAGGCACCAGGATCCTTCCCCCCATGACCTGCATCCAAAACCATAATTTTGCTATACTTTTCTGTCGGTTTAAGAATGGAAATAATGATATATTCTCCCTCATCTAAAACATCATAAGCAAAAACACTTTTTTGTATAAACTTAAATTCAGTTTTATTATTACTGTTTCTGCCTATTTGTATAGAATCTAGTTTACCATCTCCAAGATGAAAAACACCTTCACCATAAGTTAAATAATAATCCTCTGGCAAAATAATTTTGTAAATCCTATTCATATAGTCATCATCATGTTTAATTGTCTTTATATCAAAATCCTTTGATGGCTTTTTAATCATAACCTGAGTTTTATCCTGGTTTATATACTGAATATTTTTATAGGTTGGGGGTATTATTTGTACAGAAGTTTTGCCCTTACCTGATGATACTACTTCATATTCAGGCTGGTTATCAACATCCAGAACGATTCTATATGTATTACCATCAAACCGTGCAGTTCTAATACCCTTTACATATTGCCCCCTCACCAATTCTTCAATATCTTCTAGATTAGTTTCTATATAGGGAATATCAATTACCAAACGATTTGGATTGGTTAATCTAAGTACCTTTACATTAGGGTTTGTACTGCCGTATAAGGTAAGAACATCTCCTCTACTGTTTTGACTTAATTCAACCCTATTGAGGTTGGCCTTTTTCATTTCTAAAATAAAGCTCCTTCTATCGGATGCCATTCTAATATTATAATCTCCTTGATTTTTTAGGTCAAATACAACCCTAACTACCTTGGGGTTTGAACTGAATTGACTTGAACGTATGGATTTCACTGTATTGCTATTTTCCACTGTTATATTTGTTTGTGATAGCTTCATATTTGCATTGTCAATATCTATTACTATTTTATTACCTTCTAAAGCCATATGTTCTAGGAAAGTAATTGGGGAACTTGCGGATACCTTAAATTGGCTCCCCCCAGTGGTATCTAAGGATTGTATCCCTATAATATCTGTTGTTGGATTTTGCACCCTCTCAATAGATGGTGGTGTTTGCTCTTTAGAACTATCTGGTTTAGACTCCACTATAATCGGATTTGTTGCCAATTTTGTAGGCAACTTAGGAATATCCCGGTTAAAATCAGATTCTACCGGTATATCCGGGATAGGTGCATCCTTATCTGTTTCGTTGTTTGTTTCCTTATCTTCTATAGGTTTTTCTAATTCATTATTATTATTTTCACCCTCGGGCAAGTCAATCTTGACTATACGCTCACTTTTCATCCATTCAACATTAAATCCGATTGTTTCTGCAACAAATCGAATAGGAATCATAACCTTATTATTTATAATCTTAGGTGCCATGGGAATATTTTTGTCCTCGCCGTTAACCCAAGCTATATTGCTATTTGTTTTTAAAATAACTAGGGTGTCGTTCATTCCTGCATAGACCTCTTTAGTTTCAGGCTTCCATTCTACAACGGCTTCCATTGCTTCGAATACCTCACGGATAGGTACTAGAGTATTTCCATTAAAAACGATAGGGGGCATTTCTCCTTGTATATCCTTACCCCGTACTACTAATTGAATAGGTCTTTCTTTATAAATATGGGTTTGTCCGTCATATTCAAGAATCATTTCATTGGTTTCTCCAGCATAAACCATATTTACAAATAATAAATTAAAGATAAGTATTACCCCTAATATGTATGCCATTGGTTTTATTTTTTTCATTTTTCCCCTCCGCCACTTTACCTTAATTATGTCTAGTATCATGTTGATTTACATAAAAATTATATCAGAATTTAGCACTTTATTAAAGCAAATACGGAATTTGAAATGTTTTTGTAATATTAATGCTGTTTTAGAACAAACTATTCCTAGGAGGTGCTTTTTTGTGCTAGATATTAACTGCACTTATGACTGTCGTCATCAAACTTATGGAAAATGCACACTAAATACGGGCTCCAATGTATCTCAAGATATTGATGAAAATTTTTCTATGGATTGTCCATATTATGAGGCTTCTCAAAGGAAAAAAGACAACCCTGATGTGCAATACTATTCCTTCTCAAAAAAATAAGATGCACAAAATATCTATGTGCATCCCTTTTACTTAAATCATTTTTAAAAATTCCTCTTCTTTAATAATTGGAACCCCTAATTCTTTTGCCTTTTTATTTTTTGATGAGGTAGAATCGATATCATTATTAATTAAGTAATTTGTTTTCCCCGTTACTGCTGATGTTACCTTTCCTCCTAAAGATTCTACTTTTTCTTTTAATTCTTTCCTATTTTTATGAAATGCTACCTCCCCAGTGATAACAAATGTCAATCCTTCTAAAATTTGTTTTTCTTGTTTGCTTTTCGCTCCTTTTATTCTTAAAATTTCATTTAGTACTTTTATTCTTTTTTTATTTTCATCTTGATTAAAGTAGCTATATATGGAGTGGGTGATTATTTCCCCAAAGCCTGCTATATTTTTAAGTTCATCTACATCGGCTTTCATTATCTTCTCCAAGTCATAATTAAAATGCTTACAAAGTAATTTTGCATTGCTAAGACCCACCTGATTTAAACCTAGGGCATATATAAAATTGGGGAGTTCAACATCCTTAGATTTTTCAATCGAATGAATAAGATTTTGATAAGACCTTTCTCCGAAACCCTCCATATTCTTTATTTCTTTTTCATATGAATTCAAATCATAAATATCTTTAAAATCCTCTAAAAACCCTCTTTGTACAAATTTTTCAATGGTGGCTTCCGAAAAACCTTCTATATTCATAGCATCCCTAGATACATAATGGGTTAATATTTTTATCCTTTGAGCATGACAGTTGGGATTAGTGCAATATAGAGCTTTTCCCTCCCTAATCTTTCTAACTTCTGTTTCCCCTTTACATACTGGGCATTTTTCAGGAATTTCTATATTATTACTTTTAGTTAAGTTTTCTGCCACTTGGGGTATAATCATATTTGCCTTGTAAACTTTTATTATATCTCCTATGCCTAATTTGAGCTCCTCTAGTATGCTTAGATTATGCACGCTGGCACGATTTACAGTGGTTCCTTCTAGTTCTACACTTTCAAATATGGCTATGGGATTTATAAGACCGGTCCTTGAAGTATTCCACTGAATGTATAAAAGTTTAGTTTCTTTCATTTCATCCGCCCATTTGAATGCTATGGAATGCCTTGGGAATTTCGCTGTAGCCCCTAGGGATTCCGAATAGGCCAAACTGTCGTAAGTTAATACTAATCCATCGGATCCGAAATCATTATCTCCAATTTTTTCTTCAAATTGGTATACTGCTTTTTCTATATTCCCCCTAAACACTTCTTGATGTTCTACCACATCAAAACCTATATTTTTAAGCCAATCTAATTGCTTGAGCTTAGAATCTTTAAAATTCTGATGGTCTGCTGCAACCAAGCTAAAAGCAAAAAAATACACATTCCTTTTTGCCGTTATCTTATTGTTTAATTGTCTTACGCTACCACTACATAGATTCCTTGGATTTTTATACTGCTCTTCCGGTGGGAGTACCTCATTTATTTTTCTAAAATCCGAATACTTAATAACCGCTTCCCCTCTTATAATCAATTCCCCCTGAAAAGGTATAATTAGAGGTATATTTTTAAATACCTTTGCATTATTGGTTATGTCTTCTCCTATTTCACCATTCCCCCTAGTAACAGCTTGAAATAGCCTCCCATCCCTGTAGGTCAATACAATGGTAAGGCCATCCAATTTCCATGAAATGATTCCTCTTTGGTTGTCTAAAAAACTTTTAAGTTTTGAAATTTCCTTTGTCTTATCTAGGGAAAGCATCCTTTGTGTATGCCGTACCTTAGGTAGAGTACTAAGTAAAGTATAACCTATTTTTTGCGTTGGACTGTCTGCTAGGATTATGCCAGTCTCTTTTTCAAGATTTTCTAATTCATCATATAATCTATCATATTCTTGGTTAGACATTATTTCTTTATCTTCTTGATAATAAGCTCTGGAAGCCTCATTTAAAATTCGAATCAATTCTTTCATTTTTTCCATGACTTACCTCCAATAAACTAAACACACCTTGTTTTTCACTCTCTTCCAATATCATTCTTGCTATACCCAGTATGACAGTGAAAACTCAGAGTTATATTAGAAGACTTTGGATGACTTCATAGAAGTCTATCCCTATGATTTATAATACAACAATATATAAAAAAAATACAGACATCTGTCTGTATTTTATTTGCTTATGGACTTCCTTTCCATGTCATTAATAAAACGAAGTTTGTTTTGGGTCATATTTTTATACTGCTCTTTGGTAATCCTCCCCGATTCTAACAGGTTACCAGCAAAATCTATGAATCTTTTAGTAACCTCTATAAGCTTTACAATTTCTGAACTATTTTCGTTTTTCATGACATCCCACTTTCCCATTCTAAGATTATATCTATGGATTAGAACTTCATTTATTACCACAAATGATTTATGAACGTATTATATCACATTTTACTTTTTATTACAATTTTTCCATGTGTTTTAGTGGGCCATATTTTGTTATAGCTTGATATTATACTTATATATCTCAGTTTTCCTTATAATTTCTCTCTTTTCCTTCTATTTACTATTAAACCCCGCCTATTTTACTGCCTTTAATTTAGCCAGCCCTGCCATTAGCTTCTTCTGACCAAATTTGGGGAATGTAACGGTTACTTCATAATCTGCCCCTGCATAGGTAATATCTTCTACAGTACCTACACCAAATTTTATATGTTTTACTATATCTCCGCATTCATAATCCAGGGAAATCTTTTTAGGGGCCGCAGATGTTTCATTTAAGGATGCACCACCATAAGGTTTGTAATTTTCTAGAACCTTATTCCTAGCCCTTATACCTGCTAGAGGATCTGCAGACCTTTTGGGACTATTACCCATTTTTATAAGTTCCTTAGGTAGTTCCCCCACAAACCTGGATAAACGATTATACTGGGTAAGCCCCCTAAGCATTCTAGATTTGGCATGGCATAAATAAAGCTTTTCCTTCGCCCTAGTTATCCCTACATAGCACAGCCTTCTTTCTTCTTCTACTGCATCTTCTTTTTCTGATACTATACTCATATAACTTGGGAATACCCCTTCCTCGAGTCCCGTAATAAAAACATAAGGGAATTCAAGACCTTTAGCACTATGAAGTGTCATAAGCACTACTGCATTATTTTCCTCATTATAGTTGTCTATATCGGCAACTAGAGAAACTTCCTCTAAAAATCCTCCTAAGCTTGGTTCTTCTGCATTTTCATCATAATCTGCAGCTTTGGATATTAATTCTTTAATATTTTGTATTCTTTCATTAGATTCCTCAGTATTTTCATTTTCTAATTCCTTCAAATACCCAGTCCTATCTAGAATGGTTTCTATAAGTTCCATAACGGTGCCAATTTGTGCCTGCACCTGAAAACCACCCATTAAATCCGCAAAACTTTTTAATTTTGTGGCTGCTCGTCCAAATTGAGAAACTAACTCCCTATCCCTTATCACATTAAAGAAGTTAATATCATTTGCTAGTACATAATCTTCGACCTTACCTATAGTTGTATCTCCTATACCTCTTTTTGGTACATTAATAATTCTTTTTAGTGATAAGTCATCATCAGTATTCTGGATACTTCTTAGATACCCTAAAATATCCTTTATTTCTTTTCTTTCATAGAATCTTATTCCCCCCAATAACCTGTAAGGAATGCTGTGCTTAATAAGATGTTCTTCTAGTACACGGGATTGGGCATTAGTTCGGTATAAAATAGCAAAATCATTATACTCTCTTGCTTCCTCTTCAATTTGCTTAACGATTTCTGATGCAACAAAATCTGCTTCCTTATGTTCATTATCAGTTTGCCTAATCTCTATAGGATTGCCCTGTTCATTTTCTGTCCAAAGTGCCTTTTGTTTCCTTCCATAATTATTCTTTATAACAGCATTGGCTGCATCGAGGATAATTTTTGTAGAGCGATAATTTTGTTCCAATTTAATAACTTTGGCATCTTTAAAATCCTTTTCAAAGTCCAATATATTTCTTATATTGGCCCCTCTCCAGCCGTAGATACTTTGGTCATCATCCCCTACAACACATAGATTTCCGTGCTTGGAAGCTAAGGACTTAACCAGTTTATATTGCGCTGTATTAGTATCTTGGTATTCATCCACCATGATATATTCAAATCTATTTTGGTAATAATCCAAAACATCAGGATGATAAGTAAATAGTTCCACAGTCTTAAAAATAATATCATCAAAGTCCAAGGCATTATTACTTTCTAATTTCTTTTGATAAAGCTTGTAAATATGAGATATTTTTTCTCTTCTATAGTCCCCTCTAGATTGTTTGTCATATTCCTTGGCTGTTATCAGTTCATTTTTTTGGGAACTTATTTCTCCTAGGATACTACCTACTGGGAAGTTTTTTTCATTATAGTTCAATTCTTTTAAACATTCTCTTATGAGGGTTTTTTGGTCTGCAGTATCATAAATAGTAAAATAACGGTTATAACCTATTTTTTCAATATCCCGTCTTAAAATCCTTACGCAAGCAGAGTGAAAGGTACTAACCCATATCTCATCGGAGCCTTGTCCTACTAGGGTATCGACCCTTTCCCTCATTTCCTTAGCTGCCTTATTAGTAAATGTGATAGCAAGAATTTTCCATGGTAAAACATCTTCCTCCTGAATTAGGTAAGCTATTCTATGGGTTAAAACTCTTGTTTTTCCCGAACCCGCCCCTGCTAGTATCAATAAAGGCCCCTTTGTTTGTAATACTGCTTCTTTTTGTTTGTGATTTAATCCTTCAATCAAATTCATATATACTCTCCTTTTCTTATTCAAACAAAATCCTTTCCATTTACATGGAAAGGATTTATTACTGATTTCTTTCTTCTAATCTATCAAGAATCATGTTGTATCCATCTGAACCATAAGTTAGGGAGCGGTTAACCCTACTGATAGTTGCTGTAGATGCCCCTGTTTTTTCTGTAATTTCCGAATAAGTTTTGTGTTTTCTTAACATCTTCGCTACTTCCAGCCTTTGGGCTAAAGACTTTATTTCATTGATTGTACATATATCTTCGAAAAAGGAATAACATTCATCTATGTTCCTAAGCATTAATATTACCTCAAAAAGATGGTCCGTTAACTCATCTTTAATCTTGCTAACCATTAAATTACTCCTTTCATACTTACTCCTCTTTAATATTTTACAGTATGAAAGCATCTAAAGTCAAGCTATATAAAGAACTAGTAAACGTACATCACTTTAAAAACCCTTTTAATAATTCTACAGAAGTATTAATAACTAAATCCTTTGAAACACCTAATTCATCTATAAGTTCTTTGGCATATTTAAAATTTCCTACATCAAAAGATATATGGGCATCGCTACCAATAATAAAAGGTACATCTTTTTTCAGGCATTCTATCATTATATCTTTAACAATCCTAGCCCCCCCAGCCCTAAAGCTTCCGGGCCTTAAGGAACTATTATTGATTTCAAGAAGAGTATTGTACTCCTTTGAAGCTTCTACTACTGCTTTTATATCAATGGGATACCGTGGATCCCCTGGATGTCCTATGATATCGATATTAGGATTTTCCATAACTTTAAGTAAAGCATTAGTGTTCTCACGGATATTCCCAGGATTAATACAAGGTGGATGAAAACTTGCTATAACAATATCAAGGTATCTTAGTGTGTCTTCATCTAAATCTACGCTACCTTCATAATCAATAATATTTACCTCTGCTCCCTTTAAAATCTCCACCCCATATATCTTCTTGGGAAGGACTGCCATATTGTGAAAATGAAATAAATGGGCACCTCCAGGCATTTTATCTGAATGATCTGTAATAGCTATAAGTTCGAAGTTCTTTTCCGCTGCTTCTTTAGCCATTTCCTGTACCGTACTATAAGCATGACCACTGGCTACTGTATGACAATGGGTATCTAAAACAAATTTCATTAAGTCCATCTCCTTGTAATCTTATAGGGTCTTATATTTAAAATATTATTTTTATTGTATCATATTCATTTTTTATTGCAAATCATTCATGTGTAATACCTATGTCACTATTTAATCCGCTTTTAAGTCTTTAAATTTTGTTCCCCATGTTTCTTGTATTTCTTTATATTATAAGCTCAATCAAAATTCTTCCCTAATATTTTATATAACAACTTTATTTCGACCCTTACTTTTCGCTTGGTATAATTTATCATCTACGCATTTAAGAACATCAGTTGCTGTTAAATCGTTATTTTTAATTGTACATAATCCAAAGGATGCCGTTATGCTTACCTTCTTATTATCAATAATTATTTTTGACTTCTCAATAGTTTTTCTTATTCTTTCTAAAACCCTATACGCTTTTTTATTATTAGTATTTGGTAAACAAATTAAAAATTCTTCTCCTCCATATCTGCCTACCCAATCTCCCTCATATCTAATAGATTGTAATAGCATCCTTGCCACTTTTTTAATAACAATATCCCCTGCACCGTGACCATAGGTATCATTTACCTTTTTAAAATAATCTATATCCATTATAGCAATAGATAGAGGTATTCTACTTGAACATCTTTCAATTTCCCTAGGTAACATCTCATCAATATATCTCCTGTTATAAATGTTGGTTAGGGGGTCCTTCATTATGAGGGCATTTATATCTTGTATCATGTTACGAAGTTCATGCTCACGGCTTTGCCCCATATTAAATGTTTCAAGGACTATGCCTTCGGTAATATCTTTTATTAATTCTAGGGCTATTATTTCATTATCACTTTCTATAGGTACAATGAATATTAAAAAAACCCTTTCTCCATTATGCTGTATCTTAACTAAGTTTTCTTGACTTTCCAGTGCCCTCTTAAGTATGCAATCCTTGCACTCCCTGTTATCTAGGCAATAGGGATAACAGTTAACATTATCTGGCACCTTCATTTCCTTGTATTTAATAACCTTCTTTTTAGTTGGATTAATAATTCGTACAATATCAAAGATTCTTTTATAAACTTCTATTTGTTGCAGAATATCGTATTCTATTAATTCTTTCATATAAGTAAGTTCCCCCTTTAAAATGGTCTTCACTTTATAACTATATCAGAATAAGTCTTTTGTAGTATTTAGTTTTTATTCATAATTATTATTAGAGCTATATTAATTCATTTATTTATAAAAAACAACTTAATTCTTATTCTAATTGTGTTTTTCTACTAGTAATTAATTCCATCAAAAATAAAAGTACTGTTTCTAGTACTTAATATTATATTGGCATATCTAAAAAGATTTATTCAGTATAGATTTGTAAAAAATGAAAAACCGCCAAATTCAGTGCTTTATAACATTGAATTTGACGGTTTATATACTAATGTCTAAAATGTCTCATTCCTGTGAATACCATGGCTATTCCATATTTATCACAGGCATCTATGGATTCTTGGTCCCTTAGGGAACCTCCCGGCTGGATTATTGCTGTTATTCCTATTTTTGCTGCTTCTTCAACACAATCTGGAAATGGAAAGAAAGCATCAGAGGCAAGACTTGCCCCTTTTAATTTATCTGCTCCTAATTGCTCTATGCAATGGTCTATTGCCTGCTTACAAGCCCAGATTCTATTGACCTGTCCAGGTCCTACCCCTAGGGACTGTTTATCTTTAGCTATGGCTATACCATTGGATTTTGCATATTTTACTATTTTCCAAGCAAAAAGTAAGTCTTCCATCTCTTTTTCTGTCGGTTTTTTCTTGGTTACTATCTTTGGCTCTTCTTCTGGAAGAAGTACATTATCTATATCTTGTATTAATAATCCACCTGCTACTTTCTTTAAATCATAGGAGCCTTTTGGCTGTTTAACTGTAATATCATCAAGTCTTAGGATTCTAAGATTTTTCTTTTTAGTCAATACTTCTAAAGCTTCACTACTATATTTTGGGGCAACAATAATCTCTATAAAAATCTTATTCATTTCTATAGCTGTTTTTTCATCGATTTCACGATTTGCCACTACTATGCCCCCAAATATAGAAACTGGGTCCGAAGTATAGGCTGTCATATATGCATCATAAATATTATTACCACTGCCTACACCACAGGGATTTGCATGTTTACACGCAACAACCGTAGGTTCTTCGAATTCTTTAAGAAGTTCTAGAGCCCCATTTGTATCATTAATATTATTAAAAGAAAGTTCTTTACCGTGAAGCTGAGTAGCCGAACTTAAACACCCTGTGTTTTTTCCTATTTCTTTATAAAAAGCTGCCTTTTGGTGAGGATTTTCTCCATATCTCATATCCTGAACCTTTTCAAAGGTTAGGCTTAAAGTATCTGGGAAGCCTTCACCTTCCCTTTGTTTTCTGAGGTAGTTCGCAATAAGGGTATCATAGCTTGATGTATGTTCAAACACCTTAGAGGATAAATAGAACTTAGTATTTTTTGATACCTCACCTTTTTCTTTAAGTTCATCTAAAACCCTATCATAATCCTTAGGGTCTACTATAACCGCTACATCTTGATAATTCTTTGCAGCAGAACGAAGCATTGTAGGACCACCTATATCAATATTTTCAATGGCATCTTCTAAAGTTACACCATCTTTTAAAATAGTTTGTTTAAAGGGGTATAAATTCACAACTACCATATCTATAGGGGTTATATCTAATTCTTCTAATTGACTTACATGTTCTTTCTTGCTTCTCATAGCAAGAAGGCCTGCATGAATATTAGGATGAAGGGTCTTTACCCTACCATCTAGGCATTCTGGAAACCCCGTTATTTCAGAAATACCGATAACCTTAATTCCTGCATCGGAAATAGCTTTAGCTGTTCCCCCGGTAGATACAATTTCAAAACCTAGCTCACTAATTTTTTTTGCAAATTCTATAACTCCTGTTTTGTCTGAAACACTAATTAATGCTCTTTTCATACTATATATCCTCCTTAATTTTATAATTTACCATGGAAACTCCTACTAATTACTTCTTGCTGCTGCTCTTTGCTTAATTTGTGGAAATTAACCGCATAACCGGATACCCTAATTGTTAGATTGGGATGCTTTTCCGGGTGCTCCATAGCTTCTATCAATTTTTCCCTATTGATTACATTGACATTAAGATGATGAGCATTTTGAATAAAATAGCCCTCTAGAATACCTACTAAATTGTTGATTTGTTCGTCTTTTGCCTTCCCTAAAGTAGTTGGTTCTATACTAAGGGTACAGGATATACCATCCTTACAGGCCTCATAAGGAAGTTTTGCTACAGAGTTAAGGGAGGCTAGTGCTCCTTTTTTATCCCTATTATGCATAGGATTAGCCCCTGGAGCAAAGGGTTCCCCCATTTTTCTTCCATCGGGGGTATTTCCCGTTTTCTTTCCATATACCACATTAGAAGTTATTGTTAATATAGATAGGGTATGCTTTGCTCCTCTATAGGATGGAACCTTAGAAAGTTCATTATTAAATTCGACAACCAAATCCCTAGCAATATTGTCTACCCTTTCATCATCGTTACCATATTTAGGAAAATCCCCTTCCATCGTAAAATCGATTATCATTCCTTTTTCATCTCGAATAGGATGGACTTTGGCATGTTTTATAGCACTTAAAGAATCTGCTACTACCGATAGACCGGCTACTCCAAAAGCCATAAATCTTCCTACCTCGGTATCATGAAGTGCCATCTGCAACTTTTCATAAGCGTATTTATCATGCATATAATGAATGACATTCATAGTATTAACATAAAGGTTGCAAAGCCAGTGGCTATAATATGAAAATCTTTTCACTACTTCTTCATACTCTAATGTATCTCCTAAGATAGGTTCCATATATGGGCCTACCTGCTCCTTACTTATTTCATCTTTTCCCCCATTAAGACTCATTAAAAGTACCTTAGGAAGATTGCATCTAGCCCCAAAAAACTGCATTTGTTTTCCTATTTTCATGGCAGATACACAGCAGGCAATCCCGTAGTCATCCCCATAGCTTGTTCGCATTATATCATCATTTTCATATTGTATGGAATCTGTTTCAACAGAAACTTTGGCACAATATTTTTTAAATTCTAAAGGCAGCCCGTTAGCCCAAAGCACAGTTAGATTAGGTTCCGGAGCAGGACCTAAGGTATATAAAGTATTAAGGAATCTATAAGAGGATTTGGTTACTAATGTCCTTCCGTCTTCTCCCATACCCCCAAGGGATTCTGTAATCCAAAGAGGATCACCTGCAAATAATTCGTTATACTCTGGGGTTCTAAGTACTCTTGCCATCCTAAGTTTTAAAATAAAATCATCTATTATTTCTTGTATTTCTATTTCTGTAAAAGTACCTTCTTTTAAATCCCTTTCGAAATATATGTCTAGGAATGTACTTACCCGCCCTAGAGACATAGCGGCTCCATTTTGTTCCTTTATGGCCCCCAGATATCCAAAATATAGCCATTGCACTGCTTCTTTTGAGTTATGGGCGGGTTTTGATATATCCACCTCATAAAGTAGTGCCATCTTCTTTAATTTGTCTAAAAAATCAATTTGACGATATATCTCTTCGGAAAGTCTAATATTCTCATCAGTCATCGCCTTTTTGGCAATATTTTTCTTGTCCTTTTTCTTTTCCTCTATTAAAAAATCTACGCCATACAGGGGAATTCTCCTATAATCCCCTATAATTCTTCCCCTACCATAGGCATCGGGAAGACCTGTTATAATTCCATGCCTTCTTACTTTACGCATTTCATCACTATAAACCCTAAATACTCCATCATTATGAGTAGTTCTATAAGCAAAATGTTCCTCTATATTCCTATCTAATTTATACCCATAAGCTTCACAGGCCTGTCTCGTCATACGGATACCCCCAAAGGGATTTACCCCTCTTCTTAAAGGTCTGTTAGTTTGAAATCCTACTATTATTTCTTTTTCTTTTTCAAGATATCCTGGAGCATATGTAAGTAGGGACGATACTGTAGAAGTATCGATATCTAACACTCCACCCCACTCAGATTCCAATCTACATAAATCGTTATATTTTTTTAAAAGCTCCCTTGTTCTATCTGTAGCCCCCTCTAGAAAACCATCATTACCTTCATAGGGTGTATAATTTTTTTGTATGAAATCCCGCACATTGATTTCTTTTTCCCATACTCCTTTTCTAAAACTTCTCCATTGATTTACTTCCATCTTTTCGCCTCCTTTTAATATAAAAAAACCGCCTGAACAAACAGGCTTAATATAGTCTGTTTGCCCAGGCGGTCGGCGAGTTTTCCCTGTATTTCCCGTGGGTTATCCCACTATCCGCCAGTCATACAAGGATTATTCGTTTTGCTTAGAAAATATATTTTAAAATAAACAAAGCTGCTATAATGTACATTACCATATGAACATTTTTACCCTTACCAGTGATAAGTTTAAGAAGTACATAAGATATTACTCCAAAAACTAAACCTTCAGAAATACTATAAGCTAAAGGCATCATGATGATTGTTAAAAATGCTGGAAGTCCCTCTGTGTAATCTGTAAAATTAATTTTAGTTACAGATTCCATCATAAACAGCCCTACAATAATCAGTACCGGTGCTGTTGCAAAGGAAGGAATGACCATTATAATTGGTGTAAAGATTAAAGCAACTGCAAATAATACCGCGGTGGTTAGGGAAGTTAATCCGGTCCTACCGCCATCAGCAACCCCAGAAGCACTTTCTACATAAGTTGTAACAGTGGAAGTACCAAGGATAGCTCCTCCTACTGTACCAATAGCATCTGCAAGAAGGGCTTCTTTTACTTTCGGCAGCTTTCCATCTTTGTCCAAAAATCCTGCTTTACTAGATACCCCTATTAAAGTTCCAATGGTATCAAATATATCTACAAACAGAAAAGAAAAAATAACAACTATAAAATCCAATGTAATCACTTTAGAAAAAGAAAACTTAGCAAAGGTCGGTGCTACACTTGGCGGTGCAGATATAATTCCTTCAGGAATCAAACTAAACATACCAATTTCAGGGTTTACAACATACAATCCTGTAAGTTGGCAAACCAATCCAAGAACATAAGTGCCAAGTATTCCCCAAAGCAGAGCCCCTTTTACTTTTTTGATTACTAATGTGGCAGTTAAAATAAGCCCAACTAAAGCCAATACCACAGTAATGCTTTTAACATTTCCCAAGGTAACAAGAGTTGCCTGTTCTGATACGATAATACCTGCATTTTGAAAACCTATAAAGGTAATAAATAATCCTATCCCAACACTTACTGCATATTTCATATTTTGAGGAATAGCATCAAAAATGGCTTCACGAACATTAACAAGGCTCAAAAGAATGAATACAATCCCTTCGATAAGTATTGCTGTTAGTGCCATTTCCCAACCATAAACCGAGGCAACACTAAAGGCAAAGAAAGCATTAAGTCCCATCCCCGGTGCCAGGGCAAACGGATAGTTTGCAAGTAACGCCATCATAAGGGTACCTAGGGCTGCTCCTAGGGCTGTTGCTGTTAAAACAGCTCCCTTTTCCATTCCTGTTGTGCTTAAAATATCAGGGTTAACCACTAAGATATATGCCATGGTCATAAATGTTGTAATCCCAGCAAGAACTTCCGTTTTTACATCTGTGTTGTGCTGACTTAACTTGAATACCTTTTCTAATAAACCATTGCTTTGAGGCCCCTTTTTTGCTTTTGATTGTGCCATTTTAAATATCCTCCCTTAAACAATTTAAATTGAAAAAGCAAATAGTCAAACTCCATAAACTAAAAAATTCACAGGTTGTCTTGGACTTTTCTCTAGACTTCCATATGTGAATATAGTTTATATTTATTACAAAATTATTGTATCAAATTTAAGCATTTCTTGTCAATGGTTTCTCGAACTTTTTACTGAATGCCTTTATTAATGTTCGGCATTAATGATAGCACCCTGAGATTTACCTTTTGCAATATCTACAGATGCGGAGGCACCTATTCGGTTTGCCCCTGCCCTTATTAGGGCTTCGGCATCTTCTTTAGTCTTTATTCCTCCTGAGGCCTTAACCCCCATGGTATCCCCTACGGTCTTTCTCATTAATACTATATCATCTCTTATAGCGCCTCCCCCTAAAAAACCCGTGGAAGTTTTTACAAAATCCGCTCCTGCTTCTTTGGCTAATAGACAAGCCTTTTGCTTTTCCCCATCGGTTAAAAGAGAGGTTTCTATAATAACTTTTACTATGGCTCTATCCTTAACAGCATGAACTACAGCCTTAATATCATCTCTTACAAAGTCATATTTCTTATCCTTTAGGGCCCCTATATTTATTACCATATCTACATCTGTAGCCCCATTTTCTACAGCATCCTTAGCTTCCAATGCCTTCATACCAGTAATCATAGCCCCTAAGGGAAATCCTATTACTGTGGTTATGCCTATGTCACTATCTTGAAGTAAATGCTTTGCCATGGGAACGTAACAAGGATTTACACAAACTGTAGCAAATCCATATTCAATAGCCTCCTTACATAATTTCTTAATGTCCTCTTCCCTAGTATCTGGCCTTAACATTGTATGGTCAATCATTGTAGCTAACTTTTCATTTATCATTACAATACCTCCTATAATTATGTAAAAAGTTTATATATATATGGTTTCAATAATTATAAATATATATTCACTCATGTATTCTGAATTTCTTATAAGTGTTAATAAGATTATATGCTTTGATATTCCAGTAGGATTTATCTCTTTGACTATATAATATATATCATAATCCTCCATATTACCAAAATCAACTATATCTTTTAACATACAATATTCTCTAAACTAACCTCCATAAAAATAGCCCTTTATTAGTATTATCTTCTTGCCGTCCTTAATATCAAATTCATAAATATATTATTGATTTATGATGTTCTTTGAATATTAAAAAGCTTAAAATTCATATTGACAACTAAATTTTTTTATGATATATTGCAAGCTACAATTAAATTGTGAAGTACAAATCATGAGTAAGTATTTAGTGAGGTTGGGCATGTAAGTCTTAATATAATTCATCCATAGGACTTGTAGGTGTTAATTCAAGCTAAATCATAAAACCGAAATTGTTTTGGAAAAACTTTAATTAGGTAGAACTGGGGTTTATTCAGGATCAACTTATAAATAAGGTGGTCATGAATTAGACTATGCAAATGGTTTAATGTGAGCCATAAAGGCGAAACTTAAGCACTCTAACTCTACGTATTAGCGATAATACTAGAGTTAGGGTGCTTTTTGTTTTAATCCAGTAAAAAAAGAAAATCAGGAGGAAAAAGGGGTATGAAGTTAAAAAAATTTTTAGGGATAATGGTATCTATATCATTGCTTATGGGGGTTGTAGGATGTGCAAATACCGAAAATACATTAGGTGCAACTGAAAATAAAAGTGTAATTAATCTAGGTGTTACACCCTACCCACATATAGACCTTATAACTGAAATACTTGAATTATCCTTAGGAGAGTTAGGTTATGAAACAGAAAGAGTTGAAGGTGATGTAGGTTTTATGTATCTAGGAATGTCCCAAGGCGATATAGATATCTATCCAGATGGATGGTTACCAATTTTACACGGTAACTATATCGATAAATACGGCGATAGACTAGAAGTCGGTAACACGATATATGAACAAGTTACCATGGGAATAGTTGTTCCTACCTATGTGGATATTAACTCCATCCAAGAACTTAAGGATAATGCAGAAATATTTGATAATAAAATAGTTGGTATCGAACCTAGCGCTGGTATCATGTTAACAGCTTCAGAAACAATAGATGCTTATGGAATGGATAATATCGAATTATTAGAAGGAAGTACCCCTGCTATGCTAGCAGAAGTAGATAATGCTGTTAGAGCAGAAGAACCTATAGCATTTTTGGGTTGGAGACCCCATATTATGTTTTCTGAATATGACCTTAAGGTATTAGAAGATGATATGGATATTTGGGATTTTGATGATGTTCGTTCCGTTATGAACCCAGAACTAAAAGAAAAATCACCAGAGGCATATGAACTTATACAAAATTTCAAAATTAGTATAGATGATATAGAAGACATATTATTTAAACTAGAACAAGGTGAAAACTCCTTAGAAGAATTATCTGCTGAGTGGTTAGCAAATAATAGGGGATTTCTTGATGAAATATTAGAACAAGGGGTGGCATCTAAATAATATGAACAACCCAAAAGTAAGCATTCAAAAAGTATACAAGATATTTGGAAAAAGGACTACAAAAGCTTTAGAAGATCTCAAAAATGGAAAAGATAAAGAAACTATTTTAGAAGAAACAAAACAGGTCATTGCTCTTAATAATATTTCCCTTGACATTATGCCAGGGGAAGTATTCGTTATAATGGGGCTATCCGGAAGTGGTAAATCAACTCTTGCAAGATGTATTAATAGATTAATAAGACCAACTTCAGGAAAAGTCTTAATAGATGGCAAAGATATTACTAAAATGAATAGTACACAATTAAGGGAAACAAGGCGTAAAAAAATGGGTATGGTATTCCAAAATTTTGGGTTATTTCCACACTTGAATATATTAGATAACGTGGCTTATGGATTAAAAATTCAGGGAGTCGAAAAATCTAAAAGATATGAACAGGCAGGCGCGGCCATCGACCAAGTTGGTCTAAAAGGTTGGGAAATGAAATATCCCGAAGAATTAAGTGGTGGTATGCAGCAAAGAGTGGGCCTTGCTAGAGCCCTAGCCAATGATCCTGACATTTTGATTATGGATGAAGCTTTTAGTGCGTTAGACCCTCTAATCCGTGCTGATATGCAAGATGAATTAGTAGACCTACAAAAAATTATGAAAAAAACAATTATATTTATTACCCATGACTTGGATGAAGCTATAAAAATCGGTGATAGAATAGCATTAATGAAAGATGGGCAAGTGATCCAAGTTGGAACAGCCCAAGATATACTCATAAATCCTGCTGATGAATATGTAAGTAAATTCACAGAAAATGTAGACAAAAACAAAGTATTTACTGCCGAGCAAATAATGAGAGAACCCACTGCCCTAGCAAATATTACAGATAACCCTCAGGATATTATGGATAAAATTATCGAAAAAAAGATAGATTCTATTTTTGTAGTTGATAAGGATAATAACTTAAAAGGACTTATAAGGCGTAAGGAACTAGAAAGAGCTATCAAAAATAAAGATACTAATATAACGAAATACCTAGACTTTAATTTTACTAAAGTAAGAAAACATAGATCCCTAGAATCTTTATTAGCACCTCTTGCTAATTCCAATGAACCAATTGCTATAGTATCTTCCAAAAATAAACTTTTAGGAATTGTAATAAGAAGCTATATATTCGAAGCTATTACAGGAGGTGTAAAGAGTGAATAAATTACCCATTATACCCTTGGCAGATATAATAAATACATTTCTTGACAAAAATATAGAAAAAATTACCCCTATAACAAGAGCAATTAGTAAGAGATTGGAATGGTTTATAAAAGGGTTTGAAAAAAACTTAATTGCTATAAACCCCATTGTCCTAATATTAATTATTGGTATTTTGATATGGTTTTTATTAAAGGATAAAAAACTAAGTGTAATTCTTATGATACTACTTTCAGTTATCCTAGGCCTAGGATTATGGAAAGATGCCATGGGGACATTATCATTAGTAATGATAGGAACTGTTATCTCCCTACTAATGGGCATACCTATAGGTATTGCAGCAGCCCTTGATAATACAATAGAAAAAATCATAAGACCTATACTTGATTTTATGCAGACCTTACCAAGCTTTGTATATCTTATTCCCGCAGTTATGTTTTTTAGCCTAGGTAAAGTATCAGCTCTCGTAGCTATTTTGATATTCTCTATGCCACCGGCTATTAGACTAACTAATTTAGGTATTAGGGAAGTACCGGAAGATAAAATCGAAGCTTCAAAAGCTTTTGGGGCTACTAAATTCCAAATACTTTTTGGTATTCAACTACCTCTAGCACTCAAAACTATTATGACAGGTATTAACCAATGTATTATGATGGCTCTATCTATGTCAGTAATAGCGGCAATGATAGGGGCTGGTGGATTAGGAAGAAGTGTCCTTACAGCAATGCAAACCGTAGATATTGGTATGGGTATTGAAGGTGGATTAGGAATAGTCTTATTAGCTATAGTTTTAGATCGGGCAACAGAAAAGATAGCACAGAATAATCAAGGGATTCGCTAACATAATATAAAATTATAATTAGAAAATAAGCATCTGATTTATGATATACTCCCTTCTGGGTAGACTGTTAAAATAATAAAACGGTTTATTAAGAAGGGAGTATAATCGTGCCCAAAAAAGAACAACCCATCTAATGAAATTCCTTTTCATATTCTATTTTATCATGTTTTATATCCAATTTTTCTATTTTTCACATTCTTTAGCATCAAAACAGCTTCAATAGTGATGCTGTAATTACTTTGATTTAGATCATTTTAACCATTTCTTCAAAGTCTTCATAGCTTTCTACAAATTCATATGGCTCATATTCTCCATATGCTGAGGGCCTAGTAATTGTTACCAATTGAATATCGTATCCTACCTTGTCCTGTAATAGTGATAATTTCTTCTTTACGCATTTTATCAATTACAGTCCGTGCCTGTTGCTTCGTAAAGCCACAAAGTTCCCTGATTGTTGAATTAGTAATTGCCTCATTTTTTTCTAAATACTCTAGAACCATATTTTTAGCTTTAATATAGTGAACTGTCCTGTCTCTTGTATATTCAACATCTGACTTAATAGCCTCATACATCTTTGCTGTAAGCATATATTCTTTACCAACCACCTCAAGAAGACCAAGTCTTATTAAATTATTGCAACTTTTTCTTACATCATCTACTAGTGTCTGCGTTATATCTGATGCTTCTGATAACAAGATTGTTTTATCATCTGTTAAGTATTGTAAAATCATAAGCTCTGCTAAAGAAAAAGTATATTGCTGCATTTCTTGTTCTTTAATGACAAATTTTACAAAGTCAATATTATCAATAGAGCTATATATTGTCAAAGAGACAGCATCATTATAAGAACGATACTTAGGGTATGGTTTTCCCATTGAGACCATTTCCTTAAAAATAATATCAACACCTTGTCCTGTTCTCTGAACATACTTTAATCGTTGTAATGTTTCTGCAATTAGCTTATTTCTTGGTATAGACGGGTGTGTAATTATATTTTTCTCCGTAATCCCACCCAAGAATCCTCCTGGATTTTCGATTACAACTTTACAGTCAATCTATCAATAACACTAATAATAGGCTGTTTCAGATCCAACCTTGCATCGTATTCTTCAAGATTATCGGGTGAATAATGAAGATAAATCACTTCTGCTTGCGGCAATAATTGCTTGATCGCATCTTCTTTTCCAACAAAAAATAATCCTGCAATTGTAAGTTTCTCCTTTTCCCCATCTGATTTTATAAGTCCAAGATCACGAAGAAATGCCATATCATCCAATTCGGGTAACGTTGATTTTGAGTCCCTAAGTTTTATTTTCTCTTTTAACTTATATATTTCCAGCTTGTTGATATCAGTTTCTGTACTCTTATCCACAATTTGTCCAGAAAAATCAGGATTATGTATATAGGAATACTTATTGCTCATTTCATCCGGATAAAATGGTTTAGAATTTCTTCCTAATCTCTTCAGGCATCTTCCATCTGTAGTTGCATATGTTCTTCCATTAGATTTCACCGAAATCGCAATTACTGTCCTCCCATCATATTTGAAATCATAAATTTTATACATAGGTGTTACAATTTTGCTTGACTAGAACAAAGGTAAAATTAGTCAAATTCTTTTGTATGTTAAAACAGAAAATTTCTATTTTAGTTCTTATTTAAATACCATCTTCTTCGATTATTATTTTCTTCAGCTTCCCCTCCAACTTACTTATAATTCCAGTCACCAAGGCATTACCCATCATAAAATATCTTTGTCTCCTCGTCATACCCGTATTTGTCCAATTAGCAGGAAACATCTGTAATAATTCTGCCTCTATTTCTGTGATTTTTCTATTTTCCCCTAAAATCTCATCATAAATTATATGTGATGATCTATTTACAGTACTTTCACTTGTTAACATCGTTCTACTGGGCAGGTCTAAAGGATCTGGGAAGGACATATTTCCTTCAGAAAATACATATTCATGCCCAGATTTACTTATTCTTTTAATCCTTTTTGAGCCTTTCAAATAACTCCATTTTTCTAATTCTTTACCTTCTATTACATAGTACTCCAAGTTTGTATCCTGATATTTTCTAGCTTCTTTAACTATATCTCCCAAAGTATAAAGCTTTTCTGAAATTTGTTCAATTTGATTAAAATTTATTATCTCTCCATTAATACACATCCCTGTCGTCAAAAACTTCCCATCCTTATAATTTTTTGATATATCTACTGAATCTTTAAATTCTTTTATTGACTTATATTCTGGCTTTACATCAGTAGTTTTTATGGGAAAAATATCATTAAAGAAACCATCCTCTATAAGATATTTTTCCCTATTTTTTCTCGAAATTATTGCTTTTGAATACTTTGTAACTTTTAATGATGCAAATATGAAAACCCTTCGTCTCCTTTGGGGCATTCCATATTCCCCAGCATTTATCATTCTCCATTGAGTCATATATCCGAGATCATCTAAAGTTTTCAACATCACTGCAAAATCTCTGCCTCTTTGATTTGCAGGAGACTGAAGTAATCTATCTACATTTTCAAGCAAAACAAAAGGTGATCTTTTCTCATATAATACATCAACTATATCCCACCATAGTACTCCTTTTTTCCCTTGAATACCCATCTCATTTGATAAGCTCCTTGCTACAGAATAGTCCTGACAAGGAAATCCCCCTACCAAAAGTGTATGTTCTGGTATTTCCTTTTTATGAACCTTATTTATATCTATATTGCTATGATTTTTATGTCCAAATCTTTTTGTATAGCAGTCATAAGCAGGCTGCGTCTTAGTAGATGGCTCCCATTGATTTGCCCAAACAAAATCCCATTCTCCATTTTCTATAGCAAGTCCTGTTTCTTTATTAAACTCTTTTATATGATTTAAACCTACTCGAAATCCACCTACACCAGCAAAAAGTTCAACAACTTTCAATCCCATTATTATCCCTCCGTTTGATACTTCTATTGTAACTTATTTTGTATAAAAGATCAAACTCTATTTTAATTTGTTTTCAATTTGTTTAAGTACATAATCATTATTTAACCAAAAGCACTGTTTTGTCATCCTATTACCATCTGGCAATATATCCGTATCCCTACTTATTTCTCCATTACCATATTTTATACCATCTACCAAATGTGCTCCTTTTTGTGCATGAGGTCTTACATGCAATATCTTTGTATTTGATTTCTTAGGTAAATTATTTCTTATCGGTTTGCCTTTTTCTATTGTAAATTTAATGCCATCTTTAAAAATTTTTACAGCTCTCTCCCACTCTTCCTGTAATGTCCCTTCTATATCACTTACAGCCATATTCCAAAATTTTGCACCAGTTAAATAATAATTATTTTCTTTCTTCTTATAAATTACAAATAAAATTTTTGTTTCTAAAAAATAGTTATAAACGTCTGATTCTTCCCAACTTTGGTTTATAAGATCCATAATTTTAAAAGTTGGAAATGACATCGATTCTCTAATTTTTTTATTGGATTCTAATCTGACTGCTTTAACTTTTATATTTGCTTTCTCAAATTCCTCAGCATTTTTTGTTTTAACTCCCAATATTTCCAATGCTAAACGACTATACCTATCTTTACTTTTTATATTTTTATCACCAAAAAATTTTTCGAATAAATCTATATCTTTTTTGTTTCTATACTTATTAATTTTATCTAAGACAAAGGCTTCAAACTCTACTTTCTCATCATCTTTTAATATTCTATCTTCTTTTTCACTATCTCCTAAAATATAATTTCGTAGCACATATGTCATATAAGATGCTTTTAAAGAAAATGCCCTAGGCTTAGCTAGTATTTCTGAATTGGGTTGAGGGGTTCTATCTTTAGAACTTGATGATTTAGTTGCAGCACCCAAATACAAGGTATCGCTTTCTGATAACTCATGAGCTTTACCATCTACTACCTTTTGTTTAATTTTATAAAAATCACTTTCTATAATTCGTAAGTCTTCTCCTTTCGGGCTAAGCATATAGATATAGTTTATCATATAATCCAACCTATCCTCTATATGCGGTTCCCACAGATAGTATAATAACAGTATATTTTTTATTTTTTCCCAAGCATTACTATTATAAAAATCCATATCTATAATAGCCATGTAATTTATCATTGAAATTATTAATCTTTCTTTTGCAGAGATAGATTCATTTTTATTGATTTTATAAGGTGTTACTTTTAATTCTACCTCAGCTTCTGGAAAATCTGCCTCAGATATATTATCTGCTTTGTAGTGAAAATATCTTTCCTCTATTATTTCTCCTAAACCACCTTTACGACTTTTGTTTTCATAAGATGTCCTATATTCTTCCTCTGTAACCTCTTTTATAACCTCTGTTAAAAAATATTTGTCTTCATCACAAACATCTTTAAATGTTTTACCTTTCAATTTTTGTGCATATTTATAAATAGATTCCTTTTCTTTTGGATTATATTTCCTAAACATTGACATAACTCCCCCATTTAATTGCTAATTTACTTAATTGTTTTAAGTCAGATTTATTATAATATAAACCTATATATATTATAGAATAGAAGGTTAATATACTCAAATAGAGAAAGCGAATTAGTGGAAGAAAAAAATCGTTCAAAGCAGCTCGCTAAAGAACTCACACATAAGGAAAAAGCACTTGCTGAAACAGCGGCTTTATTAGTGCTCAAAAAAAGGCTCAAGTGATCTGGGGGGAAAACGAGGAAGATTAATTAGCCTCCCAGATTGCAAGGCAGCGGTTGAACTTATTGATGGAGCAAGAGCGCAGGGAGCAAGGCTAGAACCAGCATGTAAAATACTTGGTATTACCAGCAGGACATATCAACGGTGGACACAAGGGGATCACATCAACGAAGATCAAAGAGCACACGCTACCAGACCAGAACCAAAAAATAAGTTATTCACAGAGGAAAAAGAAGAAATCTTGGAAATAGTAAACTCCAAAGAATATGCTAGCTTACCACCTACACAAATTGTTCCCAAATTAGCTGATGAAGATAAATATATTGCATCAGAATCCAGTTTCTACAGAGTGTTACGTGAACAAAAAATGCTTACTCATCGTGGGAAAGCTAAACCTGGTGCACCTAGACCACTTTCTACGCATATTGCTGTAAAACCAAATGAAATATGGACATGGGATATTACGTGGTTACACCGTGATGTGAAAGGACTGTACTATAAGCTATATATGATTGTGGATATTTTCAGCAGGAAAATTGTAGGTTTTGAAGTATGGGAAGAAGAAAATAGTGCACATTCAGAAGTTCTTGTAAGAAAAGCATTACTATCTGAACGTATTTGTGGAAGACCGATTGTACTCCATTCTGATAATGGTGCACCGATGAAGGGGGCAACATTCCTAGCAACCTTGGAAAGGCTGGGGGTTCAAAGTTCCTTTTCAAGACCCCGGGTGAGCAATGATAATCCCTATTCAGAGGCATTGTTTAAGACATTGAAGTATATTCCCACATACCCCGAAAGCGGATTTGAATCATTAAAGCATGCTAGAGAATGGGTGAAGGAATTCGTTCATTGGTATAATTATGTTCATTACCATAGTGGAATTAATTACATGACTCCAAATGATTGGCACAACGGGAATGGCGAAGAGATTATGCAAAAGCATATAGAAGTATATAATCAGGCAAAAATAGTACATCCCGAGCGCTGGAGTGGACAGATTAGGGACTGCTCTCTTTCTGAAACAGTAGCATTAAACCCTGCAAATGAAGATGAACATAGCCAAGTACTAGTGGCTCATGGATAACATAGATTTGATGAAATGAACTATTGGCATGGAGGGCAAGCATGGTAGCATGCAACCTTGCACTGCCTTCATAAACTTTATACGACAACTTGCTTGACAGCTTCCGGTATTACCTTAAGATTTATAAAGCAAATATATTATTTGGTTTAGTTGCGCATCATTTATTTTATGTGACATAAGATAAAAACAAATGCTTTTAGTAGCTCACTTTCATGTCTATTTTAGTAAATAAAAAAGCACCTAGAGTTTAGATAATCAATCTAGCTCTAAGTGCTTTCTTTTTTTCTATTATTTAACTTTATAAAAAATAAGCATAAAATCTACTACTCACATTTTCTCATCATTTCTAGTAAAATAGCTTCAAAATAGCATCACTATTGTATTTTTTAATGAACTAATCTTCTACAAATGCTATTTATAAGGGTTTGACGGCAGTAACATTTTCGTTACTATTCACTCCCACTCAATAGTCGCTGGGGGTTTACTTGTTATATCATAAACTATCCTATTTACCTGATCTACTTCATTTACAATTCTATTAGATATTTTGGCTAGTACTTCATGAGGTATCCTAGACCAGTCTGCGGTCATGAAGTCTGTGGTTTCTACTGCTCTTAAGGCTATAGTATAACTATATGTTCTCTCATCCCCCATTACACCCACGGAGCGGATATTTGTTAGCACTGCGAAATATTGTCCGATTTCTTTATCTAGACCGGCTTTAGCTATTTCATCACGGTATATATAATCTACCTCTTGTAGAAGTGATATTTTTTCCCTGGTTATATCACCTATAATACGGATGGCAAGTCCCGGACCCGGGAAGGGTTGCCTTGCTACTAAAAATTCCGGAATGTCTAAAGCCCGCCCTAAGTTTCTTACCTCATCTTTAAAAAGTTCTCTTAAAGGTTCGATAATTTCTTTGAAATCAACATAATCAGGAAGACCTCCTACATTATGATGGCTTTTTATTACTGCTGCATCTTTAGTACCGCTTTCTATAACATCTGGATATATTGTTCCTTGAACTAAAAAGTCTACTGCACCTATTTTCTTAGCTTCAGCTTCAAATACCCTAATAAATTCTTCTCCAATTATTTTTCTTTTTGTTTCGGGGTCTGTTACCCCCTTTAATTTATCTAGGAACCTATCTTGGGCATTTACGCGGATAAGATTCATATCGAATTGCTGCCTAAATACAGTTTCTACTTCTTCCCCCTCATTTTTTCTAAGTAGGCCATGATCTACGAAAATACAGGTTAATTGTTTTCCTATAGCTTTATGAATAAGCACTGCTGCAACCGAGGAATCAACACCACCCGATAGGGCACAGAGTACTTTTTTGTCTCCTATTTTTTCTTTTAGTTTCGCTATGGATTCTTTTGCAAAATCATTCATCTTCCAGTCACCCCTGCATCCGCATATACCAAATAAAAAGTTTCTAATTATATCTGTTCCTTTAGTCGTGTGATTTGCTTCAGGGTGGAATTGAACACCGTACAGTTTTCTATTATTATCTGCTATAGCAGCTACGGGACATGATGCAGTATGGGCTATTATTTCAAACCCTTTGGGGAGTTCACTTATATGATATGTATGGCTCATCCAACATACAGTTTGTTCTTCTATTCCTTTAAACAGGGGGCTATCCATGGAAATATTTAAATCTGTTTTACCATATTCCCTTTGTTCTGCTTTGGATATCTTGCCTCCTAAAAGATGTCCCATCAGTTGGAATCCATAACAAATTCCAAGTATGGGTATCCCAAGCTCAAATATCTTTTCCTCTATCATTGGAGCTTCTTTTTCATAAACAACATTAGGGCCCCCTGTAAATATTATTCCTTTAGGATTTTTCTTTCTTAGTTCATCCATAGGAGTGTCATAGGGAAGTACTTCACAATATACATTTGCTTCTCTGATTCTACGGGCAATAAGTTGATTATATTGGCCGCCAAAGTCTAAAATGATGACTAACTCGTGGCTCATAATTTTCCTCCTAGATTTATATTTTAAATGGACATTGGCCATTTGAGATTTTCAGACAAGATTTAAATCCGGAAAGACCAATCGTCAATCCGGATTATTTTACTAGTATTCCACGCTGTAATTAGGGGCTTCTTTTGTTATTTGTATATCATGAGGATGGCTTTCTCTTAAACCTGCTCCTGTTATTTGCACAAATTGGCCATTTTCTATTAAACCTTTAATTGTTCCTGCCCCACAGTATCCCATACCTGCCCTTAATCCACCCATAAGCTGGAATATAGTGTCTTCAACAGGTCCCTTATAGGCTAAACGTCCTTCTACCCCTTCTGGCACCAATTTTTTCGCATCTTGTTGGAAATACCTGTCCTTGCTACCCTTTTCCATAGCAGCTAAGGAGCCCATACCCCTATACACTTTATATTTTCTTCCTTGGTAAAGTTCTGTATCTCCTGGGCTTTCTTCGCAACCTGCAAATAAGCCTCCCATCATGACTACACTAGCTCCCGCTGCAATTGCCTTTACGATGTCACCGGAGAATTTTATTCCTCCATCAGCTATAACTGGTACTCCATATGGCTTTGCCACTTCGGCACAGTCATAGATAGATGTAATTTGGGGAACCCCAACACCAGCAACTACTCTGGTTGTGCAGATTGAACCAGGTCCAATTCCTACCTTTATTGCATCTGCCCCTGCCTCAATAAGAGCCTTAGT
Source organism: Candidatus Epulonipiscium sp. (assembly GCA_012519205.1). Lineage (NCBI taxonomy): Bacteria > Bacillati > Bacillota > Clostridia > Lachnospirales > Lachnospiraceae > Candidatus Epulonipiscium > Candidatus Epulonipiscium sp. The sequence goes on from JAAYQR010000011.1 coordinate 99,244, forward strand.
CGCATCACCTGTAGCCACATTTCCCGCTACAATCTGAAGATCAGGATAAGCTGATTTTACCTTTTTAACCGTATCAAGAACTCCTTGGGAATGCCCATGGGCTGTATCTATTACAATCACATCAACTTTCGCATTGACTAATTTTTCTACTCTATCGAGGACATCTGCTGTCACTCCTACTGCTGCCCCTACTAGTAATCTTCCATTTTCATCTTTTGCAGAATTAGGATATAGGATTGTTTTTTCGATATCCTTTATGGTAATAAGGCCTTTTAGATTTCCTTGCTTATCAACAATAGGAAGCTTTTCTATCCTGTACTTTGCTAGTATTTCTTTCGCCTCTTCTAAGGTTGTGCCTTCCGGTGCCGTAATTAGGTCTTCTTTGGTCATCACTTCACTAATTTTGCGATTATGATTGGTTTCAAAACGCAAATCCCTATTGGTAAGAATACCCACTAACTTTGTACCCTCAGTAATCGGAACCCCCGATATGCGGTATTTTGCCATAAGTTCATTAGCTTCATATACATATCTATCAGGGGACAAATAAAATGGATCGGTAATTACTCCATGTTCAGAACGTTTAACTTTATCAACTTCATCTGCCTGGGCATCAATAGACATGTTTTTGTGTATAATACCTATGCCACCTTGGCGAGCCATGGCTATTGCCATCCTAGCTTCTGTAACGGTATCCATGCCGGCACTCATTACAGGAATACTTAACTTAATAGTCTTTGTAAGTTGTGTTGCTAGGTCTATATCCTTGGGTAAAACCTGTGAATAAGCGGGTATTAATAATACATCATCGAATGTAATTCCTTGTTTAATAATCTTGTGCATTTCTCAACCTCTCCTTGATTTTTCGCTACAGTTTATCAAAATATGATAGGATTGTCAACCACCTTTTAGATTTTATCTTTATGATTTGCACTTGTGAATTAAATATACCAACTATTAATTTTAAACGAATGCTGTTCGTTCTTTTATTATTTTTTAATGTACAGTTTCCTCGGAATATAATAAAAGATGCCTTTTAATATTGCTTCATTTGGTTCAAATATCATTTTTACTTTTTGATTATTGTAATTAAATAGGGCAGCATAGGTATTTTCTCCTGCTTCACCGCTGCTATAATCTAAAGTTTTTTCAAAACCATCGAACTCATGGGTATGATTATTATCTTCTACATGGGCCATTACTTCAAAATCCCTGACAGAAACAGTCAATGCCTTTTTTCTTTTGCTTTTGTTTATAATCTTATCAATATCTAAATCTGCATTGGTAAGTATATATTCAAACTCAATATCCTGTCGCTGAATAATCCAATATGCCCCATAAATAATAGCCGCAGCTCCAAATACAAAAAACGTGCCTAAAAAAGGTGCTATTAAAATAATTAATATCAGTGCAGCAATAATAATTAATGTAGTTATTATATTATCTTTAACAGTACGTTTTCTGTTAACTAGGTGTTCCTTAAATATATCTCCCATATTCGTCCTCCTTTATTTTTAGCTACCTATTTCTTTTTTATATCCTATCATATAAATTTTCAAATATCAAGAAAACAGCCTGCCTTTCGGCAAGCTGTTTTTACATCATTCCCATTCCCGGCGCCCCTGCTGGCATAGCTGGTTCAGGTTCAGGAATATCAACTACAACTGACTCTGTTGTTAATAATGTTGAAGCTATAGAAGTTGCATTTTGAAGAGCACTCCTTGTTACCTTAGTTGGATCAAGAATTCCTTCATCTATCATATTTACGTATGCTTCTGTAAGAGCATTAAATCCTGTATTTTTACCAGATTCAAATACTTTATTTACTATTATAGAACCTTCTAGTCCTGCATTGGTTACAATTTGACGAAGGGGTGCTTCTAAAGCTTTAAGCACGATTTTTACCCCTGTTTTTTCATCTCCTGATGTTTCATCTAATAAGGAGGAAATTTCTTTGGTTGCATGGATATAAGATGCTCCGCCTCCCGCAACGATTCCTTCTTCCACAGCAGCTCTTGTTGCTGCTAGGGCATCTTCTATACGAAGTTTCTTTTCTTTCATTTCGGTTTCTGTTGCAGCTCCTACTTGGATTACAGCTACACCACCTACTAATTTAGCCAATCTTTCTTGCAATTTTTCCTTATCAAAATCAGAAGTTGTTTCTTCGATTTGATTTTTAATTTGTTTTACCCTTGCATTGATGTCTTCTTTATTTCCTGAGCCATCAATAATGATAGTATTTTCCTTTTGAACCTTTATTGTAGCTGCCCTACCTAACATATCGATAGTGGTTTCTTTTAAATCCAAACCAAGTTCTTCAGAAATCACCTGACCGCCTGTTAATATAGCAATATCTTGAAGCATTTCTTTTCTTCTATCTCCAAATCCTGGTGCCTTCACTGCCACACAGTTAAATGTTCCTCTTAGTTTATTAACCACTAGGGTAGCTAGAGCTTCTCCTTCTACTTCTTCTGCAATAATAAGAAGTCTTGCCCCTTGTTGCACAATTTGTTCAAGAAGTGGGAGAATGTCCTGGATACTTGAAATTTTCTTATCTGTAATCAAGATATATGGTTCATCAAGAACTGCTTCCATTTTATCCATATCTGTTGCCATATAAGGGGATAAATATCCTCTATCAAATTGCATTCCTTCTACAACTTCAAGTTCAGTATTCATCGTTTTGGATTCTTCTACGGTAATTACCCCATCATTAGATACCTTTTCCATAGCATCTGCAATAAGATTACCGATTTCATCATCCCCTGCAGAAATAGCAGCAACCCTTGCAATATGCTGTTTTCCATTAATCACTTGGCTCATGCCTTTTATTACTTCTACAGCTTTTTCAGTTGCTTTTTGCATACCTTTTCTTACAATAATCGGGTTTGCTCCTGCAGCTACATTTTTAATACCTTCCTTGATCATTGCCTGGGCAAGTAATGTAGCTGTTGTTGTTCCATCTCCCGCCACATCATTAGTCTTGGTTGCAACTTCTTTTACCAGTTGTGCCCCCATGTTTTCGAATTGATCCTCTAGTTCAATTTCTTTTGCAATGGTAACACCATCATTAGTGATTAGAGGTGTACCGTATTTCTTATCTAAAACTACGTTACGCCCCTTTGGTCCTAGGGTAATTTTTACTGTATTGGCTAATTTATCTACACCAGCTTCTAATGCCGCTATAGCTTCAGCACCAAATTTGATTTCTTTTGCCATGTTTGTTTCCTCCTTTAAGTTTTCGGTTTATAAATTCTTTTATTCTACTACCGCTAAAATATCACTTTGTTTTAAAATAATATATTCTTTTTCTTGGATTTTCACTTCTGTTCCAGCATATTTAGAGTAAATAACCTTGTCTCCAACTTTGACTTCCATTTTTATTTCTTTTCCGTCAACCTGTCCACCGGGGCCTACTGCTACTACTTCTGCTTCCTGTGGTTTTTCTTTAGCCTGATTAGGAAGAACAATACCTGATTTGGTCTTTTCCTCAGCTTCTAATTGTTTAACAACTACTCTGTCACCTAATGGTCTTAAGTTCATAAATAAACCTCCTTTTAATTATGTAGTTCAAATCATTTTTCATCTTACTAGCACTCACTTAAGTTGAGTGCTAACTACAAAAATAATATTAATAAAATACCTTAGGTAATGCAAGGATAACTTTTGTCTATAATACTCCTTTAGGTATTGTTACCATGAGTTATGAGGATTATACTCTGTTTTTCTCCTAATTGCTAATATTTTCTAAAGGCCTTAAAAAACTAACTCCACTAATAATCTTATTTTCTGAAAAATCCCCTGAATGAAGGGCAAATAGTAAATAACAGGAATAAAAATTGCCGGTAGTAGATTCCCTACTTTAATCTTTTTAATCTTCATCATATTTAAGCCAATGGCGAAAATCAAAATTCCTCCTACAATAGATAACTCTCGAATCATATCTGCAGTCATATAAGGCTCAACCCATTGGGCAAGAATTGTTATTATACCTTGATATACTAATACTGAAATTCCCGAAAGAGCTACCCCAATGCCTAAAGTGGAGGATAATATAATAGAAGTGACCCCGTCTAATATGGATTTTGCAAATAAAGTCTTATGTACTCCCTGAAGCCCGCTTTCTAAAGAACCCATAATTGCCATGGTCCCAACACAAAAAAGTAAACTAGCCGATACAAACCCTTCCGAGATATTTCCCTGTTTATTCCCTTTTTTCATTTTATCCTGAATGAGGTTACCCAGGCTTTCAAGCCTTCCCTCAATATCCCACCACTGTCCTAAAAGTCCTCCGATAATAAGGCTTATTATAAATAAAATAGGATGGCTTCCAGGCTCTAGCATCCTTCCAACTGCCCCCGTTATCCCTATAAATAATACTGATAAGGCTATCCCATGAAGTACAATATCCTTATATTCTTCTTTTAAACCATTTTTTATAAATATACCTAAGGTCGCTCCACCAATGATTGCTAAGGTATTTACAATAGTTCCGAACATTAAAAAACCTCCTACTTGCCAATCCTTAACTGTCTTGCATAGTAAAATAAATACTGCTGCGATATACCTGCCAAATCTCCAAAATATTCTTTTGCAAAGTTTTGGATTTCTTTCATACTTGAGCCTTTATTAAAGTAAAAATGTTCCATCACTCTCTTGACCCAAACATCTACGGGAAAAGCTTCTTTTTTACCAAGGCTAAACAAAAGTACACAATCTGCTATTTTAGGGCCCACCCCTTTGATTTTAAGTAGTTCCTCCTTGGCTTTATCATAGGATGAGGTCATAAGATTTTCTAAATTCACCTCTTTTGTCCTTACTTTTTTACATGCATCAATGATGTAAGGAGCGCGAAATCCTGCCTTACACTGTCTTATATCTTCTTCTGAAGCAACCGATAATTCCTCTACAGTTGGAAAAGCATAATAATCGTTTCCATCTATGGTGTCAATATATTTTCCAAACATCTTGCTTATATTTTCGACTACCTGCTTAATATGAGGTATCTGTTTGTTTTGCGAAATAATAAAGGATATAAGGCACTCCCAAGGGTCCTGATTTAAAATACGAATCCCCGGGGCAAATTCAATTGCATTATGTAGGTGAATATCCTTCTTTGCCAAATATTGCTTTATTATATCATAGTCCTTATTCAAATCAAAGTATGGAATCCACAATTTCTCAAATTCTTTAGCTGAAGTCGGATAATAAATAATGCCCTCTTTACTTTGAGTTATAGTTAAGATTCGCCCCTTTGCAACGATTGTATAGGTATAATTATGAATCTTATGGAACCTAAAGCATTGTCCACATTCTAGGATTTGTTCAATATCAAAACTGTTTATAGGTTCTAATACTACCCTACCTTCAATTTCTTTATATTGCACATTCATCTTCCTTTCAAAAAGAATTCATGGTATATTAAAAAACAAAGCATATATCTAACTCGATATAAATAAGATAATTAATGGAGTGGTAAATATGAAAGAGCAAATCTACACTATACCCCTTATTGATGCCTTTAAAGAAGATACAGAATGCCCCTTTTGTAGCCTTCATGCAAAATTAGAAAAAGAAGGCATTGATTTTATGTTAGGGGCCTCTTACATGGAAGACGATATTCGCATGGACACAAATAAAATGGGCTTTTGCCCTACCCACTATGAAAAGATGTTTTATGAGAAAAACCGCCTAGGCCTTGCCTTGATGCTCCATACCCACCTAGAGGAATTAAATGAAAGGCTTTCTAAAATTGCATCCTCTAACAGTGTTTTAACTCCCAAAGTCCCTTCTATTCTCACTAGTATTATTAAAGCGTCAAAAAAAGATACCTATAATGAAAATATTAATCCAATTTCCTCTTATCTAAACAAAATTTATTCCGATTGCTATATTTGTAATAAAATCGAAAATACTTTCGACCGTTATGTGGACACTTTCTTTTACCTATGGAAAAAGGATAAGGATTTTGTTTCCTTAGTTTCAAAAGGAAAAGGATTTTGTTTAAATCATTTCTCTTTGTTACTTGATAAGTCTAACTCCTTATTAAATAAAGAGCAATGTTCTCTTTTTGCAAAAACCATAATTCCCATCCAACTTGAAAACTTGAAAAAAATTGAGGAGGATCTCCATTGGTTTATTCAAAAATTTGATTATCGTTTCAAAGATGAACCTTGGAAAAATTCAAAAGACGCAGTTCAAAGAGGTATTTTAAAAGTTTCTAGTGCTAAGGTCCATGAATAAATTTACTCCTAGAAATTTAACTTTTATTGATTCTTCTAATAAATAACATGATATAATCTTTCAGAATACCTTTAAAACCAAATATAATTGACTTTTATTCACTCATAGTATTTAATATAGATGTATTTATTAAAACTTCAAAGGGGGAAATTATTTTATGGAACAACAACATCAACCAATACCTTATCAAAATGATTTGACTGAACCTATGACTGTAAAACAATGGCTTGGCACCCTAGCTCTTTTACTTATTCCATTTGCTAATTTTGTCTTAATGTTTGTTTGGGCATTTGGCTCCGGTACAAATATTAATAAAAGGAATTTCTTTAGAGCTCAACTGCTTCTTGCAGCAATAATAATGGGCGTGTACCTTCTTATTTTTATTCTTCTTATGGTCATGGGCATTACCTTAGCCACAATGCGATAGGATAAAAAGACTGGATTTAGAATATATTCTAAATCCAGTCTTTTATTTTTTTCAAAATCCTATTGACAAATTAAAAAATTATGGTAATATCTTATTTAATAACATTTATTACTAAATAATAATTATTACATATGGAGGTATGAAATGAAAAAATTTATATGCACAATCTGTGGTTATATTTATGAAGGAGAAGAGGCACCAGAATCTTGTCCGCAATGTAAAGCCCCTAAGGAAAAATTTATGGAGCAGTCTTCTAAGGAACTTGCTTGGGCTGATGAACATAGAATAGGCATTGCCAAGGATGTGGATACAGAAATCTTAGAAGGTTTAAGACAAAACTATCTAGGGGAATGTACTGAAGTAGGAATGTACTTAGCTATGGCCCGTCAAGCTGATAGGGAGGGATACCCAGAAGTTGCCGAAGCCTATAAGAGAATTGCTTGGGAAGAAGCTGAACATGCCGCTAAATTTGCTGAACTTTTAGGTGAAGTGGTTGCAGCCGATACAAAGAAAAACCTACAAATGAGAGTCGATGCGGAATATGGCGCATGCCAAGGAAAGAAAGATATTGCAACAAAGGCAAAACAACTTAATTATGATGCTATCCATGATACGGTCCATGAAATGTGTAAAGACGAGGCTAGACATGGTCAAGTATTTGCCGGACTTCTAAAAAGATACTTCTAAATTTATATAAATGTTGGATTTTCCCCCACACTAAGAAAGAATGTAGCCCCCTACATTCTTTCTTTATACTAAATTTTAAACTTTTACAAGCAAATAGGACTTTCTGGCCCTTATCATAAGGTTCTCTTTTCTACATGTTTATTATTAATTTAATGCTTTTTGTTTTTATGGTTATCCTAAATACATAATATAAAAGTTGGTGTAAAAATTTTGTTAAAAAAATATACTATTTAAAAGGATATGCTAATAATTTGTCGAATTAATAATAGTGGAAGAAAATTACTTAAAGGAGGTTGTTTACTTATGCCACAAAAAGGATTGTCTTCGGGGGCCTATGGGCTTAAGGAGGGGGAAAAATATACGCCATATATCCCATCTAATACTATAATACCGGAATTTACTGTTCTATCAGTAATATTAGGCATTCTATTATCTGTTATATTTGGGGCTGCAAATGCTTATTTAGGCTTAAAGGTGGGTATGACTGTTTCGGCATCAATACCAGCTGCAGTTATTTCTATGGCTATTGTTAGGGTTATTTTAAAAAGAAAATCTATCTTGGAAAATAATATGGTACAAACCATAGCATCAGCTGGAGAATCTTTAGCTGCAGGAGCAATTTTCACTCTACCTGCCCTATTTCTTTGGGGTGAAACCCCAAGCGCATTAACTATGACCCTTATCACTTTAGTCGGTGGTGTTCTTGGAGTGTTGTTCATGATACCTATAAGAAGATACTTAATTGTGCAAGAACACGGCAAATTACCTTATCCCGAGGGAACTGCCTGTGCCGAGGTTCTTATTGCTGGGGAAGAAGGCGGAAGCAGTGCAGGTTTAATATTTAGCGGCGGTGGGTTAGGACTTATTTATAAATTTCTAGGAGATGGGTTAAAACTCTTTCCAACAGAAATCGAAACTAAAATAAGGGGCTTTAAAGGTGCCGCTATCGGTATGGATGTTCTCCCTGCTCTTCTTGGAGTTGGGTTTATAATTGGTCCTAAGATTTCAGCCTACATGCTTGCTGGAGCCATTTTAGCATGGCTTGGATTCATTCCAATGATTTCCTTTATCGGGAATAACCTAACCTCGGCAGTGGCTCCCTCAGTTGATTTAATTAAAGATATAGGCTACTGGGGAATATGGTCTGATTATATCCGATATATAGGTGCTGGTGCTGTTGCTACCGGTGGGGTTATCAGCATGATAAAATCTCTCCCGGTTATGGTATCATCCTTTAAGGATGCTATTAAAGGTTATGGCTCTAGGGGTGATGCCTTTACTGAAAGAACTGATACAGATTTAAAAGGAAAATTCGTTACCATTACTGTGATTGCTTTAATTGTTCTTATGGGTATACTACCCATTATCCCCGTGGGTATAATGGGAGCTATCTTGATTGCTATTTTTGGTTTCTTATTTGTAACCGTTTCCTCAAGAATTGTAGGGCTTCTTGGCAGTTCATCAAATCCTGTTTCAGGTATGACCATAGCAACCCTACTATTTACTACGATAATAATGAAGGCAACTGGTGCTACCGGAAAACCGGGAATGATTGCAACCCTTTGCGTTGGTGCAGTAATCTGTACAGCAGCTGCCATAGCAGGAGATGCTTCCCAAGATTTAAAAACCGGCTATCTCATCGGTGCTACCCCTTGGAAACAGCAATTGGGTGAAATTATTGGGGTCGTGGCATCTGCTGTAGCCATAGGCTTCATCATGATTTTACTAAATAATGCCTATACTTTTGGTTCAAAAGGATTAGGAGCACCCCAAGCAACTCTTATGAAGCTTGTTATAGAAGGTATTATGGAGGGTAATCTACCTTGGAATCTTGTATTTATTGGTGTATCCTCTTCTATAGTATTTGAGGTTTTGGGCATATCTTCCCTACCCGTTGCTATAGGAATATACCTACCGATTCATTTATCAACTCCTATAATGGCAGGAGGACTTATAAAGGGTGCCCTAGATATGTTTGTTAAAGATGAAAAGGATAATAAGGCTAAAACAGAAAATGGTATCCTGTTTAGTTCAGGTCTAATTGCAGGGGAAGGATTAATGGGAATAATTCTAGCAGGGTTTGCTGCAGCCAACATAGATTTTGCATTTGAGACTTTCCCCTTAGGACAGATAGGAGCCTTGATAATATTTGCATTGGTAACATTATCCTTGATATACTATGTATTTATTAAAAAAACAAAAGAAAACATATAGAAATGAAAAAAAATAAAAATATATTAACTATGATACCTACAAAAAACAAGAGGATACTCTGGAAAATTAAAAAAGGCAGGGTGATCCTAACTATAAATAGGAGCACCCCCTTTGATAGGCTCATGCATAAACTTTTTAAAATACCCCTAAGGACCAATGTAGAGTTGGAGGAATTTGGTTCATTTATATGGCAGCAATGCGATGGAATTAAAACCATTTATGATATTTCTCAAAACCTAGAGGACAAATTCGGTGAAAGGGTTAATCCAGTTTTAGAAAGACTATTAGTATACATGAAAAGTTTAAAGGATAATAATTTTATTACCCTAAAATAATTTCCTAAATTATTAAATAAAAGCTTCTGCGGATATCCACAGAAGCTTTTATTTTTATTCCATATTTGCTAAGCTTTGATAAGCTTCAAGTCTTTCTTTAGCATCTTTTTCTGCTTGTTCAAATAGCTTTTCTGCTATTTCTGGGAATGTTCTAGTAAGTGATGAATACCTTACTTCTCCCATAATAAATTCTTTATAGTCTTCCTTTGGTGCCTTAGAATCTAAAGTAAATGGATTCTTTCCATCTTCTTTTAGAAGTGGATTATATCTATATAGGTGCCAGTATCCTGCTTCTACAGCTTTTTTAGTTTGTTCTTGTGTGCATCCCATTCCTATTCTAATACCATGATTAATACATGGTGAATAAGCAATAACTAGGGATGGTCCAGGATAACTTTCTGCTTCAATTAAAGCTTTAATGAGCTGATTTTGATTTGCACCCATAGCTACCTGTGCTACATATACATACCCATAGGACATCATCATTCTTCCAAGATCTTTTTTCTTGATTGGTTTACCAGAAGCTGCAAATTTTGCAACGGAACCTGTTGGTGTAGACTTAGAAGCCTGTCCCCCTGTATTAGAATAAACCTCTGTATCAAATACAAGAACATTTATATCTTCTCCAGAAGCCAATACATGGTCTAAACCACCAAATCCGATATCATATGCCCATCCATCTCCTCCTAGAATCCACTGAGATTTCTTAACTAAGAATTCTCTCTTTTCTAGGATTTCTTCGAATATTTCTTTAGCTCTTCCACTGCCGTTATAAGCTTCTAACATAGGTAATAATGTTAATGTAGCTTTCTTAGAACCTGCTGCATTATTAACATTTTCTACCCAATCCTTAAGAGTAGCCTTAATATCTTCAGAAATATCTAATGATACTGCTTCTTCTGCTATATCTTTTAATCTGCTTCGTATTTGTTTTACAGCTGTATACATACCAAATCCGTACTCTGCATTATCTTCGAATAAGGAGTTTGCCCAAGCTGGTCCATATCCGTTTTCATTGGTTGTATATGGAGTAGATGGAGCACTGCCTGCCCAAATAGAGGAACATCCTGTAGCATTGGCAATATACATCCTATCTCCGAATAGCTGAGTAATTAATTTAGCATATGGGGTTTCTCCGCATCCTGCACAAGCCCCCGAGAATTCGAGTAATGGCTGTTCAAATTGGCTTCCTTTTACTGTTGCAGTATTTAGAGGATTTTCCTTTTTGCTTAAGGTCATTGCATATTCCCAGTTTTCGATTTCTTTTGTCTGTGTTTCAATTGGTTTCATAACCAATGCCTTTTGTTTGGAAGGACAAACCTCAGCACAACTTCCACATCCAGTACAATCTAGAGCAGATACTTGTATTTTATAGGTATAGTTTTCTAAACCTTTACCGATGGCTTTCTTTGTTTCAAATCCTTCTGGTGTATTCTTTGCCTCTTCTTCACTTACCAAAAACGGACGGATTGCAGCATGAGGACATACATATGAACATTGATTACATTGGATACAGTTATCAATTTGCCACTCTGGAACCTCCACAGCGATTCCTCTTTTTTCGAATTTAGAAGTACCTTGTGGGAATGTACCATCTTCTCTGCCAACAAATGCACTAACAGGAAGTTTGTTTCCTTGTTGTCTATTTACAGGGTCTTGGATTGTTGTAACAAATTCTGGTAGTTCCATCGTTGCTGCTACTTCTTCAAATGCATTGGCATTAGTCCAGTGAGCAGGAACTTCTACTTTCATAAATCCATCTACCCCTCTATCTACAGCAGCATAGTTCATATTAACAATCTTTTCGCCTTTTCTGCCGTAGGAATCTACGATAGCTTGTTTCATATACTTAACAGCATCTTCTATAGGAATAATATTAGCTAATTTAAAGAATGCAGACTGTAATACTGTATTGATACGGTTTCCAAGTCCGATTTCCTTTGCAATACTTACCCCATCTATAGTATAAAAATTAATTTTTCTATCTGCAATAATTTTTTTCATCTGTGCTGGAAGTTTTTCTTCTAATTCTTCCGCATTCCAACCGCAGTTAAGTAAAAAGGTTCCCCCTTCTTTTAGATCGGACACCATGTCATATCTATCTAAATAAGATGGGTTATGACATGCAACAAAGTTTGCCTTATTTATTAAATATGTAGATCTGATTGGCTCTTTACCAAAACGAAGATGGGAAATCGTCACCCCACCAGATTTCTTAGAGTCATAATCAAAATATGCTTGAGCATACATATCCGTATGGTCTCCGATAATTTTAATGGAGTTTTTATTAGCTCCTACTGTTCCATCGGAACCAAGTCCCCAAAATTTACAGCTGATTGTGCTTGAACCTGATACGTCTAATTCCTCTCCTAATGGTAGGGATTTAAAGGTAACATCATCAACAATACCGATTGTAAATTGATTTTTTGGAGCATCTGCATTAAGGTTTTCGTATACCGCTACAATTTGTGCTGGGGTTGTATCTTTTGAACCTAATCCATAGCGCCCCCCCACAATAACAGGGCGATCTGCTTTATCTATAAATGCAGAACATACATCAAGGTAAAGTGGATCTCCGGTTGCTCCTGGTTCTTTAGTTCTATCTAATACAGCTATCTTTTTAACTGAGCTTGGAATTTCTTTTAAGAAATGTTCTATGGAGAATGGCCTATACAAACGTACTTTAAGAAGACCTACTTTTTCCCCTTTACTATTTAAATAATCCACTGTTTCTTCTATTGTATCTACCACTGAGCCCATAGCAATAATTACTCTATCTGCATCTGATGCTCCGTAATAGTTAAACAACCCATAATTTCGTCCTGTAATTTTATTAATTTCTTTCATGTAATCTTCTACGATTGCCGGAAGTCTATCATAAAAAGGATTAGATGCTTCCCTAGCTTGGAAGAAGATATCTGGATTTTGTGCTGTTCCTCTTAGAACAGGATGTTCTGGATTCAGAGCATTTTTTCTAAATGCTTTTACAGCATCCATATCAATGAGTCTTTTGTATTCTTCATAATCAATTACTTCAACCTTCTGGATTTCATGGGATGTTCTAAATCCATCAAAGAAATGAAGAAAAGGAACTCTTGACTTAATGGCACTAAGATGAGCTACAGAAGCTAAATCGATTACTTCCTGCACATTAGTAGATGCAAGAAGTGCAAATCCTGTTTGACGGCATGCCATAACGTCTGAGTGATCCCCAAAGATGGATAGGGCATGGCTAGCTACAGCACGGGCACTTACATGAATAACTCCAGGTAAAAGTTCCCCTGCTACCTTGTACATGTTAGGAATCATAAGAAGTAACCCTTGGGAAGCTGTAAATGTTGTTGTTAATGCCCCTGCTGCTAAGGATCCGTGAAAGGTACCCGCAGCCCCTGCTTCTGATTGTAATTCAACCACATTTACTTCTTGTCCGAAAATATTTTTCCTCCCATTAGCAGCCCATTCATCAACATGCTCAGCCATAGGTGATGATGGTGTAATTGGATAGATTCCGGCAACTTCAGTGAATGCATATGAAACATGAGCTGCAGCCGTATTTCCATCCATCGTTTTCATAACTTTTGACATCTTTTTACCCCCTTGTAATAATAAGTAGATTTTAGTATTTGTTTAAATACAATATAGAGAACCCCTATGAAACCAAATTATGTACTTATTATAAATCAGTTCTCTTAAATAGGCTTGTGCATAACACAAACCTACAATTTGCAACATGGTATATTGTATACATTTATTATAACATAGAATATGTTTTAGTAAATATCTATTTAGACTTTTTTAAGGTTTCTCCTATTTTATCGTTTACTATCAATTTTGCTCTATTATCGTATTGTGTTGACGACTTATTTATCAAAGCCTTCAATCTATTTGTTCCTATAATATCACCCCGACCTTATTCTAATACATAAATCAGATAATTACAAATCCATTGGTACGCATCTACTTGTTTAACTTTATTATAGTTTTAAATAAATCTCCGTCTAACTCTATATTGAGTTCTCCTCCATGGCAATCTACTATGGATTTTGCTATGGCAAGACCAAGCCCTGAACCTTCTGTATTTCTTGAGGTATCTCCCCTTTTAAATCTTTCAAAGAGTTCTTCTATGTTTTCTTCTAGTTCGTAATTTGAAATGTTTTTAAAGGTAATAGTTATATCTTTATCAGTCTCGGTGCTATTTATATAAACCCTAGTATTATCTAAAGAATATTTTAAAATATTACTTATAATATTATCAAATACTCTCCACATCTTACGGCCATCAACCCATGCATAAACATGGGGACTTAAAGAGGTAACCCTAAAATCTAAGGAAGACTTTTTGATTTTTTCATCATGTTCTCCTAAGGCTTGTTTGGTAAGCTGGACGATATCTATCTTTTCTCTAAATAACTCTATATTTCCTGTAGCCATTTTAGAAACTTCAAATAGATCATCAATAAGCACCTTTAACCTTTTTGACTTTTTATCTATTATTCCTATATATTTTTTCCTATCTTCTTCTGTTATATCTTTACTTTTTAGTAGTTCTGTATAATTCATGATAGAGGTAAGGGGGGTTCTAAGATCATGGCTTACATTAGAAATAAGCTCCGTCTTCAGTCTTTCACTTTTAATTTGGGATTTCTTTGAATTATCTACTCCCTCTTGCATTTTATTTATATTTACTGCAAGTTTTCTTAAAGGTCCCTTTCCTTTTAATTCTATTTGATTATTAAGGTTTCCATTTAAGACTTCCTCGGTGGATTTTAAAATAATATTAAAATATCCTAATTTGCTAAAGACATAATATAAAATTCCTCCTCCTAAAATTAGGGCTACTGGAAAGTATAAAATGATAAATTCAAACCTCTTTAGTACTACAATAGCTCCCATTCCCAGCGCAAATATGCTTCCCATAATAAATAAAAGTTTAAATACTACGCTTTTAAATAGAAGACTGTTTTCTAATTTCCCCTTTATTCTCCAAAGAATACTTTCTTTCCATAGAGATTTTAGTATTTCTGTGGATTTAAACATAGGTAATAAGAAATATATCTGCAAAAAAACCATTCCTAAAAATAAGGAATATATTATAAGCATTATAATATCCTTATATATAGTAGTTAAATAAAATCGTATGGTTATGGTGTTACTAAAAAATAGTACCATGATTAGTCCTAGAAGCCTAATATCAATAGGGAGGGAATTATAATATTTTCTTAAGGGTTCTACAACTTCTAATATGTCCTTTCTCTTTTTAAATCCTAGTATTAAAGAAAATACTAGAATACTTAAGGAAAGTAGTAAATATACCAGAAATCTAATTGTACTATTTTTATAATCATAGGCATTTTCTGCTATTAAACTGTGTTCATCCTTGGGTATGGCTATAAATCCTTTTAAATTCCTAGTAATGAAAAATCTATTGATACTAATCATATTATCGTTAGCTTTTGTATAACAAGGAAACTCCCGCATATATAGACTATTAGCTCTTATATCAGCATAAAGAACATTCTCAGGAACATTAGAATAAACCTTTCCATTGCCTTCCTCTATATAATATTTAATATAGTTTTGCATATGCCAAAATCTAGACTTGGTATTTTCTAGATTCTTTTCTAGTTCGGCTGTTTTTGTATTTATTAATTCTTTCTCTAACTCTTCTTCTGGTTTTTCATATTTTTTTCTTATTTCTTCCATCTTTTCATTTCGTTCTCTTAGTAATTCTTGTGCATAGTCAAAGGCATTATTATTACTGGCTTCTGCTATTTTACTTTCATATTCAACTTCAATCTTGGATATTTTATTATCCACTATATTATCATAGTGATTTTTCAGCTCCATTATATCATCTGATTCTATTTTTATGCTTTCATTCTTATCTAAGTAGATTTCAGAAAACAAATTAAGAAATCGTTCAACTTCTGATGTAAATTCTTCCGTTTTAAAGTAACTACCTTTCAACCTATATGGAAGCCAATTAAAATTTGTTTGTAATATCCCAAAACTATAAGAAAATAATATTATAAATGTAATTGCCATGACTGCTTTCTTAAAATTATTTTTCAATTTTATATCCAATCCCCCACACCACCTTTAAATATCTTGGTTCTTTCGAATTAATTTCTATTTTTTCACGAATTTTTCTGATGTGTACTGCTACTGTATTTTCCGAGCAAAAACTTGGTTGATTCCATACTTTTTCATAAATCTCATCGATTGAATAGACCCTAGGAGCATTAACCATAAGAAGCTCTAATATTTTATATTCTGTAAAAGTTAAACGAACTCTTTCACCATTAGCAATAATCTCTTTTGTTTCTTGGTTTAATATGAGACCATTTATATCTATTACTTTTTTTAATCCCTCATAAACCCCTAGCTCCATATATCTTCTTAATTGAGCTTTAACTCTGGCAATTAGTTCAATAGGATTAAACGGTTTTGTAACATAATCATCCGCACCTATTTTAAGTCCGAGTACTTTATCTGTATCTTCGCCCTTGGCTGTAAGCATAATGATAGGTATATTTTTTTCTTCTCGGATTTTGAAGGTGGTACTTACCCCGTCTTGTCTTGGCATCATGATATCCATAAGTATTAAATGTATTTCCTCTATTTCTAAAATTTCCATTGCTTCTATGCCATCTTTAGCATGAATTACACTTATCCCTTCATTTTTTAAATAAATCTCAATGGCATCTCTTATTTCTTTCTCGTCATCCACTACTAAAACTGAATATTTTTTCATAGTTAATACTACCTTTCCTAAATACTAAATATTAGTATTGTATCATACCTCCTTGCTTTTTATATCTTTAACCTTTATATGTAGGATTATAAATCATAATCCTTAAAATACCCTCTATATAAATCTTAATTTTTTCTTAAGAATGAATAGATACCAATTCCCCTCACATCGTTTTCCAAAGAAACATAGGTATAAGAAGTGAACATACTCGGTATTTATTACAATATAAATCTACAGTCAAAATGAATTGTAATTAAAAATAATAAAATCAAGTGCCACTACTTTCCACTGTTTTTCTACTATGATTTACTGGATAAATGTCTTATAATAGATATTGGTTTTTACGCGCTTGGGATCTAATATGTATATCATCTAATGAAGACATAAAAGGAGTACATAATGGCTAAAGACTATTTGATAAAAGAAAGACCGGCGAAGGCTTTATTTGTTTTTGCTTTGCCCATGATTATAGGTAATTTTTTTCAACAATTTTATACCATGGCAGACTCTGTAGTAGTCGGTCGGTTCGTCGGTGAAAATGCGCTGGCGGCTGTAGGTGCTTCCTATTCTCTTACGACGGTATTTATTTCAATTGCCATCGGGGGTGGTATCGGAGCTTCTGTTATTACCAGTCGATATTTTGGCTCGAAAGATTATAAAAAGATGAAACAGTCTATTTACACTGCTATGTTATCATTTCTAGTTTTGAGTTTAATACTAGGGATTTTAGGATTTTTAACCGGAAAGGAAATTATGCAGTTATTAAATACACCAGAAAATATTTTAGACATGGCAACAGAATATTTAAATATATATTTTTTGGGACTCCCATTTTTATTTATGTATAATGTGATTTCTGCCATGTTTAATGCCTTGGGCCGCTCTAAAATTCCCTTATACCTACTGATATTTTCTTCTATTCTCAATATTATCTTAGATGTATATATGGTCTATTCCTTGGGTCTAGGGGTCAGTGGGGTTGCGTGGGCTACTTTAATTGCCCAGGGAATTTCTGCTGTTATATCCTTTATACTATTTATGAGGGAGCTAAGTTCATATCCCTGTGGGAGTCAAAGGCTTTTCGATGGAATGGAACTTAAAAGCATGACTAAAATAGCTTTACCCTCTATTTTGCAGCAATCTACCGTGTCCATTGGTATGATGCTAGTACAATCCGTAGTTAATAGCTTTGGATCTGAGATGCTAGCTGGGTTTTCAGCTGCCATGCGTGTTGAAAGTATCGCTTTAGTGCCCATGGCAGCCATGGGAAATGCTCTTTCCTCTTACACTGCCCAAAATATTGGTGCTGGGGAATATGAGCGGGTTCGAAAGGGATTCCGCTCAGGAAATATTATTGTATTTATTTTTGCAGTTCTTATTTGCATAGTCCTTGAATCTTTTCATACTCCAATTATTTCAATATTTTTAGGTAGTGAGGGTACTCACCTTGCCATGGGAACAGGGGTAAACTATCTTAAATTCATGGGGTGGTTCTTTATACTTGTTGGGATAAAAATGAGTACAGATGGGTTGCTCCGTGGGGCTGGTGATATGAAGATGTTCACCATCGCTAATCTTGTAAACCTGTCAATCCGAGTAATTGTTGCAATTACTATGGCGCCCCGCTTTGGCATAGCCATGGTATGGTATGCAGTACCAATCGGATGGTCGGCAAACCTTGTAATTTCCTTCTTCCAATACCGAACCGGAAAGTGGAGAGAAATCTAACATGGCATTATGCTTTGCCATCCCTTTGGGTTCTTCATCAAAAACCTCCTGTCCTGACTATAATCTAATAATCAACAGGAGGAGACAATGTTCAAGTATGGGCAAACAGGTACCAAAATTAATGACCGCAGTGCCTGGTACGGTACTCATGGTAGAGATACGGTCTGGTTATGCATTAATAGGTTTATTAGGTTTTTCTCTGTATTATTGGAGCCTTTAAATGTATTAATTTCTTTGTTTAGATTTTCCATTTTCTCATCTAGCTGGGCTACTGTAAGTGCAGCCTCTTTTAATTCATCCTTTAAGTTTTGGGGAATCTCCTCATTATACTTGTAGTAGATTTTATGCTCTAGACTTGCCCAAAAATCCATACCCATGGTGCGGATTTGAACTTCTACACAGACGTCTTCTACCCTATCGGACATAAAGACAGGTACCTCTAAAATCAAATGAAGGCTTTGGTATCCATTGGGTTTTGGGGTTTTTATATAATCTTTATATTTTATAGTTCTTATATCTTTTTGGTTTTGTAGCATCTCGCTTAATTTGTATATGTCGGATACGAATGAGCAAACAATGCGAATTCCAGCTATGTCCTTAATGTTTTCTCTTATAGATGGCAATGAAGCCTCTATACCTTTTCTATGGACCTTTTTTAGGATGCTTTCGGGGGTTTTTATCCTAGATTTTACATGTTCAATGGGATTGTATTCATGAATATATTGAAATTCCTGTTTTAAGATATTAATTTTTGTGTTCAATTCATCCATACCGAACTTATAAGACATTAAAAATCTTGTTAATTGTTTTTCTAATACTTTTAATTGGTTTATATCTACTGCTGCCTGTATTTCCATATTTGTTATATCCCTTCTTCTATCATAAAAACTTAATTATTTAATTGTTTTTCTATGGACTTAATGAAAATGTCTTTTAGGTGGAACTTATTTAAGGGGATTATATATTATTTTTGTGAACTAAATATGAATAGAAAGCAAAAAAAGACGATTCATTATATTAATCTTAAAATGAATCGTCCTTTTCATTATTCTAGAAATTACATGCTAGCTAAACCGGGATGGGTTAAGGTGTACCAGATTATTAAAAGCACCAATGCTAAAACTAGTAGCGCAGCATCAGCACTAATCCCCGTTAGAGTAGCACCTCCAACCGTACCGTTTCTAGATTTGTTAAATTTATTAAGGGTGAGGCAAAGACGAGAACTTATAGTCTTTATTACTTCCCAAATATCTGTGGTTAAATAACAAAAAGTCTTTTCAAGTTTTTGAAAAATATAAATTATCCCCATACCATTCAACTTTCCTAAGCCCTCTAATGTTAACCAAATAGGGGGGGTCCAATGAAAAGCTCCCGTCCTAAGTCCCATCCAGCACACCAGTATACCAAGGGCTAAAGTAATTACCATGCCCATGACATCACTTAGATTCCAAAAAGAAAAATTAACCAAACTAGCTGCGGCATCTTCCATCCCTAAGGCTCTTGATACTGGCACAGCAATGATATTTGGAAAAAGTTTTGGTACAAGCCCTATTACTATCATAACTAATACCAATAATCCCATAGATATTTGCATCCGTGGGAACCTATCATCAGATACCTTAATCTTAGTAGGCTCCCCCAAAAATATTAAGTAGTATAACTTCGCAAATGATGCGGCTGTACCAACCCCTACTAATAGAAACAGCCGTTCTACCCAAATAACCCAAGCTACACCACCTTCAGCAGCCAAACTAACCCCATGGTGAAGCAGAGTCTTACTAGCATAACCATTAAGTCCCGGGGTACCGGTAATACCTAGTACCGCTAGAAACATTAGTATAGCAGTGATGGGGAAACGCCGTCTAAGCCCACCCAGCTTATACAAATTTGTCTCTTTCGAATGAATGTAAATAATACCAACACCTAAAAACAGGGCAACTTTAAATAAGGCATGGTTTACAATATGATAAATTGATCCCATTAATCCAAGTCCACCATCTAAACCTAGATAAAGACCAATACCTAATCCTAAAATGATATAACCCATTTGACTTACACTATGATAGGCTAAAAGCCGCTTAGCATCACTTTGAAGCAGTGCTGCTACAACACCTATTAGCATCGTACAGATACCAAGTATAGCTAGACTTGGACCAAGCCAAGACACTTCACTTCCTAGTCTTGTGCCCCAACCTGCAAATTCCCCTACTCGTATTAGGCCATAAGCCCCTACCTTTATCAATAATCCCGATAAAAGCGCGCTGCTAGGGGTAGGTGCCGCTGAGTGTGCATGGGGCAGCCAAAGATGCAAGGGCGCCATACCTGCCTTTATCCCAAACCCTATTACAAAAAGAACAATACTCCATGCGAAAAAGCGTGGATTTAAAGGAGTAATAGAGCCTACCCCAATATTTAGTGGAACATCTGTAGATATACCCATTAATACAATCCCTAAAGCTATAAAAAGACCACCAATTATACTAAAAAACAAATAGAAATATCCAGCCTTAATAGCGCCTTTATCCCATCGATGTACAACCCAAAAATACGATACGACAGTCATCAGCTCAAAAAAAAGTAACATTGTAAGTAGGTTACCGGCTAAAAAAACTCCCAATACTGCCGTTAGGGTAAACAGCGTGCAAATCTCATAACCCTTTTTTCTGCCTTCATATTTCATATAGTCCGGTGCATATATTGAAACAACCAGCCAGAGGAAAGCTGCTAATACTACAAAAACCGCGGAGAGGGGATCCATGTGAAGGGCCAGGGTAAAGGGACCCGTTAAATCCATTTTATAAGTTAGTGACATGCCCCTAAAAACATCTCTAATGGTAAAACCTCCCATAGCAAGAACGATAGCACTGGCGATAAAAGGTATGTTTATTGACCTTTCCCGCATTAGGGACATAATAAGTGCTCCTGCAAGGGGAACAGCTATAAGTATCGTAAGCAACATAACACTACCTCCATTCTTTAGAAAAACCAGTTGACAACAGCTTCAACTCCAGGCCAAACAACTCCAGGCCAAATCCCCATAAATACCGCTACTACGGTCAAAATCACAGTTGGGGTCAGCATAAAGAACGCCCTGCCCCCTGCCTCAGCTCTAGGCCCTTTTCTTCTTCCACGAAAGGCATTCACTATAACAGGTATAAAACAAACAGCATTAAGTATCCCGCTACCGATTAACACCAAAGCAAGCGGCCACTTCCCTCCTGCGGCACTTCCTTTCATCAAGTAATATTTGCCCCAAAAGGTATTAAGGGGCAATATACCAATCATCCCCAAAGTAGCAATACTAAATATGGTCATTGTCTTAGGCAGATTCCAACCGATTTCACCCATTCTACTGATTTTAGTTTCGCCAGTCTGCTCAGCAATAATTCCCGCACAAAAAAAGAGTGTAATTTTTAACGTAGAATAACTAATCATATGCATTATAGCCCCCGCCAATCCCCATGGATGCAGCGTAAGAGCACCTAGTAAAATATAGGATATATGACTGATGGTCTGGTAAGCCAAGCGTCGCTTTAACACATCTTGCCTGATGGCTATGATAACCCCCATCAAAATCGTAATGGCCACAATCCAAATAAGAATAGTACTAAAACTTAGTTTTCCCATAAGTTCATAACCAAATATGGAATATACAACCCGTAAAATCCCATAAGCTCCTGAATAAACCACCGCTACCGCATGGAGCAAAGCACTCACCGGGGTCGGTGCTGCCATGGCTTCGGGTAGCCATTGATGTAATGGCATTACCGCTGCCTTTACACCAAATCCAAGAAAGAACAACAACAATAACCAATTAAGTTCCGGTCCATATAGATGGGCCAAAATAGGAGTGCCTGTAAACTCAAGATTCCCTGTCCAACTATAGGTGATCACAATTGCAATCAAAATTGCCCCTGCACCGGAAAGACTATACATAATATATTTTGAACCAGCTTTCATGGCCTCTGGATTTCGTTCATGAATCACAAGGGGGTAGGTGGCAAAGGTAAGCAGTTCATAAAATAAATACAAAGCCACAAGATTGCCTGAAAAGGCTACCCCAAGCGTCATACTAAGAGATATAAGAAAAAATATATAATATGTCCGTTGTTTTTGTTTTCCTTCCATATATCCAAAGGAGTATATAGCAGCAAAAAGCCATAAAGTAGAGGCAATTAATCCAAAAATAATTCCTAATGGATCCGGAGCAAAACTCCATGCTAATCCTCCAAATTGACCGGCTATTTTGATATGCTTCCCTGCAAAAACCATATGGGCAACCCTCCAACTAAAAACCATACCGGATATAGTAGAAAGCGCAACAATAAGTTTGCGTAAATTATTTACCCGTTCTCCATCTCGGGGCATTAAAGCAACAATCAAGCCTCCAATTATCCCACTTGATAAAGCTAGAATTAGATACAACATCTTTTAACTCCCCTTTCCCCTATTAAAGCGTCAATAATTCGGCAGCTGCCCTATTGGCTAATTCTAGTAAAGGTCCCGGTATAACTCCTAAAATAATAACTGCTGCCGATAATAAAATAAGGGCGGTTTTTTGTGCTAATCCGGGATCTTTCCAATCTTTTTGTGGTGCCTGCTCAAAATAGGCAATCCTAATAACCGGAAGGAGATAAGCAGCACAAAAGATACTTCCTGCAATAATCACGATAATAGGAAGAATGGTCCCTGCCTCCAAACCTCCAAGGAGTAGATTCCATTTTCCAATGAAGCCAGAAAATAGGGGTATACCTATTAGACCTAAACTACCAATGGTAAAGGCTGTCGCTGTTATCGGCATTTTTCTGCCAATGCCGGCTAATTCATTAATATTTTTCTTGCCTGTAGCAGCAATCATAGCCCCTGCTGCCAAAAACAAGGTCGATTTTATCACTGCATGACTGGCCAAGTAAAACAATGTACCTGTTAATCCCCTAGTATTTACAAGGCCTAAACCAAGAAAAATATATCCCATCTGGGCCACCGTAGAAAAGGCAAGCCTACGTTTTAATTCTTCCTGTTTAAGAGCCGATATGGAACCGGCTATAATGGCAACCGTTCCTGTCAGAACTAACATCTTATCTATGGCAAAACTTTTTAATAAAGTGGGCCCAAATACGGTATATAGGATTTTTAAAAGACAGATTAAATAGCCCTTTACGGCAAGTCCGGACAAAATAGCACTAGCCGGTGAAGGGGCTGATGAATGGGCATCTGGTAGCCAAACATGCAGTGGAAAAAGGGCTGATTTCACCCCAAAACCTACTAATAAAAAACTAGCTGCCATCCATACCACATGGGGATTATTCTGCCAAATAGTCGCCAATTCCGAAGAGGCAAATCCCATATTAAGATTACCGGTAATAATATATATAAAACCAATCCCCCCTAATACCAAAGCAGAACCGAGAGTCGCCAGTATCAAATACGTAAAAGCAGCCTCAGCAGCCCTAGGGTGATTCCGCGAACTTACTAAGCCACAACAGCTTAGGGTAGCTACTTCTACTAAAACGAAAACATTAAAAAGGTCATTCGTTAGAGCCATCCCAGCTAGGGTACCACATAATAATAAAAAGAGCACATAAAACCTAGCCACCCGTTCCTTAGCCCCTACCTCTTTTGTAAGGTTATCCTTAGCAAATAATGCAATAGGCAAACTAACCCCAGCTACAACCAATAGGAAAAAAACCCCTAGATTACCTGCCTTAAGTTCTATACCCCAGGGTGCTTCCCAACCCCCTAAACGGTATATTATCGGAATTCCCTCTTTTTGTAAAAAAACTATAGATGCCAAATATCCTGCACCTATAAGCATTAAGACCTCGATAAAAATAACCAAGCCTTCCACTAACCGCATTCGTTTAGCAAGGGTTGGTAGAATGAATGCAATAAATAAAGGAGCGATAATAACAAATACCGGCAAATTAGCTGTCACTGTTTCCGCCATCCCCTAACACCTCATTTCTCATCTTCGCTATTTTCCGAGCATTTGTAGTTCCATAAGATTGATGTAACCGAATAATAAGTGCCAAAGCAAAGGCTGTTACACTGACACTAACAACTATACCCGTCAACATTAATGCTGATGGGAGAGGATTAATATATACGGGACTAGGCTGATTTCCATCAAGAATTGGCACAGCCCCTCCTCTAATATTACCCCCGGCAATAAACATAATAAAAATAGAACTTTCCATAATATTTATTCCAATCAATTTTTTAAACAAATTGTCCCGAGTCAGAACAGTAAGTACTCCAATAATAAACAAAACAACCGCAAAGGTATATGGATAATTGATGATTAGTTTTTCGAGAAATGTCCTCATATTTCCTCCTCCTTCATTGTAAAAAACAAAGTTACCATGGTACTGGCTACCCTAATACCAACACCTAGGCCAAGGAGAGAAATAAGCCCTCCAGAAGAAAGGGTTCCCGGCACACCTAAATCAAATCCCCCCAGCTTATTCGCCAAAAAGGGGACCCCTCTGATAATTCCTACCATTCCCATGATACCGTACCATAGGGTACCATAACTCTCTGTCCAAATCAGAACCTTTTCAGGAAGCTTAGCACGGCCTTTTTCCATGCCATAAATTGTAGAATATGCGATAAAACTAAGCCCCACTATAATTCCCCCTGCAAAGGAACCCCCGGGGGAAATATGGCCATGGAGAATTACATAAATCCCATATATACACATAAGAGGGAAAATTATAGCAGTTACTCTTTTTAAAATAAAATCCTTCATTAATCATTCCCCCTTGCTTTATAGGATTTTAAAGTAATAACCACAGCAAGAGCTGCTGTAAAAAGTACAATTGTCTCGAACATCGTATCGTATGCCCTATAATCAAGCACAATAGCAGTCACCATATTAGGAACTCCAGTATCTTCTAAGGCCTCGTTAATATAACGCTTAGAAACCTGATTATGCACAGGGTTATCTGGCATCCCATAAGGTGGCAATTCCGCCACCGCTATTAAAACACCATAGGTTCCTAGTAAAACTATAATTAAAATCAACAAGTTTCTTATTTTCAATATTACTCCTCCTTTCGGCCGGTGCGAAAAACAACCACCATCATCAGGACGGTCATACAAATTCCTGCAGCAGCCTCCGTGACAGCAAGATCAGGAGTATTCATCTGTAGCCATATAAGAACCATAACCAAACTGTATGCACCATAAATGATAACCGCATGCAAAAGATCTCTAATAAAATACATAGCCAAAGACGCCATCACTAGGATGAGCAGTAGAACCATAATCCAATAATCTGTAATTATAAACTCCATATGCTCACCCCTTCCTCAGTTTTGTGTCCTTTACAGGTTTTATACCATGTATCAGACCTGCTTTTGCTACTAGATGGGTCATTGTAGGATTGATTATCCAAAATAGCAATAAAATAACCCCTAATTTTATTCGCAAAATCCAGTTAGGACTAAGCAAGAAAAGCCCTACCCCTATAAGTCCCACCCCTAGGGTATCACCAATTCCCACTGAATGAATACGAGTATAGGGATCCGGAAATTTAAACAATCCAAGGGTTCCTAGTCCAAAGGCTATAAAAGAACCTATAAAACAAATAGCTACTATTAATCTAATCATCGGAAGACACTTCCTCTCCGTCACCTTCAAAGCCCTTAAGCCCCGATATCCTAAGCTGCCAATCCCCTGGGGTAAATACCCTAAGTATCCAAAGGCTACCTACAAATCCGCATAGCATAAAGACAAAGGCAACATCAATAAATCCATACTCTTTTCTAAAAAAAGCCATTAATAAGATAATCATACATACTTTACTGGTAATTGCATTGATAGCAATAAGACGATCCATGGCCGTAGGGCCTATAATACCCCTACAAAGTACCAGAAGAATCAGCATCATGAGCCCTGCTAGTATCCACTGCATACTTCTCCCTCCTTTTTTGTATTCCTATCTCCAATTTTCTAATCTCATCAATCATCCTCCAATGGGGTAGGCCCATCGCATTTTCTTTTGTAAGGGCATGAACAATAAACCTGCCGGTTTCAGGATCAATATCGATAGTTACCGTGCCTGGGGTAATAGTAATACAGGTGGCAAGTAGTATTCTTCCCCAATTACTTTTAATATGAGGCTGCATCACTACAAATACAGGACTTACCGCCGGATTAGAAAATAACAAAGTTTTAGCTACAAGAACATTAGATTCGATAATATAACCTACTAAGAATATAAGACAACGCCCAAGAAGTGCCAGTTCCTTTAAGGAAAGTATAATAGGCAGCCTTGGATTAAGATCCCTCCAAAACCAAACAACAATTAAGGTAATAATCATACTGGCAAAAATATGCTGTATATCAAACTCTGCAGAAATCATCATACTAAAAAGCAGCATTAAGACAAAGAAAATAAATGTTCGTTTCCACATAATATCCCTCCTCTTTTAAGAGACAAGCACCTGTTTGTTTTGACTATCTCGAACTTCTTCTCTAGATGCCCTTTGCACAGCAGTGCCTAAATTCTTGCAAACCTTTAATTTTCCTAGGCTTTCTACTACACCCATTCTTATCAACATTCGGAGGGGTTTCCTATTAAGGCCTCCTATATATATGCTCCTGCCTTCCTTTTGCAACCGGTTAACGAAATCCTGAAGGGCCAACGCTGCAGTTTCATCTATAACTGGTACATCTGAAAGGTCCAATACTAAAATAGCTTTTTCAATCCCTTTCTTTACTTGTTTTCTCATATTTTCTACCCCTACAAAAAACAAAGGCCCATGAAAGGCAATTACTTCAATGTCGGGCCGAATGGAGATAAGAGAATCTATCTCTTTCTTTTTCCCAAATACCTTCTTATAGGGTAGGGTAGCCAGTTCTATCAATACCACGACACCCGCCAAGGCAACCCCTATGGCTACAGCAATAGTTAAATCTTTCATCACAGTCAATATGGTGGTAATCGTCATAATCGTTCCGTAGGTCCAACTTGCACGTGGAATCAACCTTAAACTCTTCCAATCTGCAGTTCTGATCGAAGCAACCATCAAAATAGCTGCCAAAGATGCCAGCGGTATCCTCTTAACGAAGGGACTAAAAACTAAAATCATCAATAAAAGAAAAACAGAATGTAATATACTTGAAAGCTTGGTGCGCCCTCCACTATGGACATTAACCCCCGAACGGGCAACGGCCCCCGATACAGGTATGCCGCCAATTAAAGTAGAAGCAATATTACCTAGGCCTTGCCCAATCAGTTCCCTATTGCTATTATGCTGAACACCAATCATTCCATCTGTAACCTCTGCTGATAGCAGGGCCGAGATGCTGCCTAGAAGACAAATCGTTAATGCAGGCATAATCAGATGGGCAATTTCACCAAAAGGCATGATACCGATTGCTAATTTGGGTATACTAAAAGGAAGCTCCCCTACAATATGAGGGCTATGAATAAAAAGTTCATTAGCAATCGAACCTGCTACAAGACCAAATAAAGATTCTGGTACTCTCTCTAAAAAACGTAATGAAAATATAATTACAATAGTGGTAATGATGGTTATTGAAATTGCTGCTCTAGCATCACCGATAGCCGTCATAAAAAATAATATAGATACCCCATTTGTAAATCCTGCAATCACTGGGCGGGGTAAATACTTAACAAATCCCCCTAAGCGAAATAAGCCTAAAAATATCTGCATTAATCCCGCCAAAGCACCGGCAAGTAGCATACCGCCAACCCCATACTGACCAACAATACTAACCAAAACTGCCATCATTGCACCAGTAGGACCGGTAATTTGCACCCCGCAGCCTCCAAATATAGCTGCAATCAGGCCACCGAAAATAGATGCATATAACCCCGCCACAGCCCCTGCTCCGCTGGCGATTCCGAAGGCCAATGCAAGGGGAAGGGCTACAACTGCCGCCGTGACCCCTCCTACTACGTCATTTTTTATACGATTCCATAAATTTTTCAAAATGCTCCCCCCATTAGAATTATGAACATGCAAAAAAAGCGCAGGCAAAGTCTTATAGACTAAAACTCAACGCTTGGATTACTCCTACGAGGTTAGCTGACGGATTCGGGCACCCAAGTCGCCCTACCTGATAATCAGGATTCACCCCAATTATGGGTCCCCCGTTTCTAATATGGAATTCGGAGATGACGTTATTTATTATTTTAATTTCCTGTACTCCCATCATAGCATATACCCTACTTAAGTCAAGAGATAAAGGGGCCCTATAGGAATAAAAAGTAATCGGGATGACAGGATTCGAACCTGCGACCTCTTGGTCCCGAACCAAGCGCTCTAGCCAAGCTGAGCCACATCCCGGTAATCTTTCTACATTCCTTTAACCATTAAATTATACAATTTCATTATACACAATATTTGCTAGGATACAAACATTTTTAAAAATTTACAGGAATTACTTTAGATATCACAACAAACTGCATTTAAAACTGGACTTGCCTCAATAAAAAAACATATATTTTATCTTTTTTATCATAAATCTTCTATCTTAGTTTAGAAAAACAAAAAAAGACCTCTAATAAAATGCTAGAAGCCTTGGCTTTACTGAAGCTGCTAACGGGATTCGAACCCGTGACCTCCGCCTTACCAAGGCGACACTCTACCTACTGAGCCATAGCAGCATATCTTATCAAATTCTTGCCCAACGATTACATATATTATCATGCTTTGTACCTTTCGTCAAGCATTTTGAAGGCTTTTTTCGGACTTTTTTATTAGAAATTTTTTCAACTTTTTTTAATTTTGTAGATGATACAAAAATATCTTTTTTCGCTAAATACACTAAGTATATTAATAATCCAAAGACCATTAATAGTCTAAAGACTATTGTCATCATTGGCAAATCCATCATAACACCTCCTTTCGGCATATGATGTAGTTTTACTACCTCTACGCCCTCAGGAGGCCCCCACACCACCCTCTTACGTGGTTTTCTAATTTAACCATTATAGCACAAGATTTATTAAAAAATATTACAAATGTTATTGTTCATAAAAAAATACCAGCATGTAAATACTGATACTTTTTCTTTATTGCTTATATAACTTATCCCATATATCCTATACCAGACAAGGAACCTATCCCCATGTCCGGTTATAGTAGTTTTTCTAGTTTCTTCTTCACCCTTTGTAGAGCATTATCGATGGATTTGATATCCCTACCCATTTTATTTGCTATTTCATAATAAGCCTTTCCCTGGAGATAAAAAGATAGCACTTGACATTCTAAATTACTCAATACTTCTCCCATACGTTGTTCGATGACAGATAAATTCTCTTGACTAATTAAAAGTTCTTCTGGATTTGCAACTTTTCCACCCACGATAACATCCATTAAGGTTATCCGTTCGCTTTCTTCATCAAATATAGGCTTATGAAGGGATATGTACGAATTAAGTGGCATATGTTTTTGGCGAGTAGCTGCCTTTATAGCAGTAATAATTTGGCGGGTTATGCATAATTCTGCAAAGGCACGAAAGGATGAAATCTTTTCTTCCTGATAGTCTCTTATGGCCTTGTATAGTCCTATCATACCTTCTTGAATGATATCTTCTCTATCTGCCCCGATTAGGAAGTAGGTTCTTGATTTTGCACGAACAAAGTTTTTATATTTATTAATCAGATAATCCATGGCAATTGTATCCCCGCCTCGGATTAGGTATATTATCTCTTCGTCTTCTAATTGGTCATAAGATAATATTCTGATATTTTTACCCGCATTTAAATTCATTCAACCGCCCCCTAATTTCTTATATGCCATCTTCGTTTGTAGTCTATCTTTCAATTGTAAGTATATCATAATAAAAGTGATTTGTTAAGTTGATTTGTAATTTTTATCCATATTCCTTTGTTCCCAATTTAAAATCACAGGGTGGGGCATGATTATGCAAAATGATTTTGTCTCACTACTTCATACATCAATACTCCCGCTGCTACAGAGGCATTTAGGGAAGTTATTTGTCCGAACATGGGAATTTGTACTATAAAGTCACATTTTTCTTTTACTAATCTACTTACCCCTTCCCCTTCATTACCTATTACTAGGGCTATAGCCCCCTTTAAGTCGGTTGCATACATCGGGCTCCCGTCCATATCAGCACAGGCAACCCATATTCCTTCCTGTTTGAGTTCTTCTATGGTACGTGGAATGTTTGTGACTTTTGCTATGGGAATATGTGCTATGGCTCCTGCGGATGCCTTAGCAACCACAGCACTAAGTCCTACAGCTCTTCTCTTTGGAATGATTACTCCATGGGCACCCGATATATTGGCAGTTCGTATAATTGCCCCTAAATTATATGGATCGGTGATTCCATCTAACACAAGGATAAATGGTTTTTCACCCCTACTTCTGGCATTCTCCAGGATATCTTCTACTGCTACATAATTATGGGCTGATACAAAGGCAATAACTCCTTGATGTCTTTTGGTTTCTGATAATTCATCTAGTTTAGCCTTAGCAACAGTCTGAACAACGATTCTTCTATCCCTTGCCTCAGCTATGATTTTTTTAATGGATCCTTCGTTGCTCCCTTGTTGAACTAATATTTTATCAATATCCCTTTCTGATTTTAGGGCCTCTATAACAACATTTCTTCCTTCTAGGTGCAAATTATTTTCTTCCTGAGATTTCATGAAAAAACTCCTTTCTTTTTGCACATAATAATTTAGTAGTACTTATTTTGTTGCAAAGGGTGTTTTATTATGAGTGTCTTTGATTCTAGTTTTATTAAAGAGCAGATACTAAAAAGCCATTATCCCATAGCCTTAACCGGTGCTGGTATTAGTGTAGCAAGTAGCCTTCCCACCCTATCTAAGGAGTTTTGTGGTATTCCCATTAAAAAGATTATGGAGAAATCTTTTTTCCTAAGACATCCTGAACTGTTCTATAGTTTTTACCGGGAGATTCTTCGTTGGAAGGACTGTATCCCGAATGCTGCCCATGTTACACTTTCAAAATATGGTGTTCTAGTAATAACACAAAATATAGATGGCCTTCATCAAAAAGCTGGAAGTAGGAATGTTCTAGAAATCCATGGAAACTTAAATTATCTAATCTGTGAAAAGTGCAGCTTGTACTTTCCTTTTGATTTAGCATATTATAGTATGCTTCCAGTTTGTCACAGTTGCTCAAGTATTTTAAAACCCGATATAGTTCTTTATGAAGAGCAGATTCATTATTGGAATAGGGCAGTCTTGGAGTTTAAAAAGGCTGATTTAGCCCTTATTATCGGAACAAGCTTAAAGGCTTTTCCCGCCAATATGCTACCCCAGTTTTCTATTCGTCACAATATAAAACCTATCTTAATAAATGAAAATGCACATATTATTCTTGACTTCTAAGTAACTTTAGTTTCTTTAAGATGGCTGCTATTTTCATTCCCTTGGGCATTATATTAAAGTCTTCCTCTCCTATAGCTCCTATCGCAATAAGCACCCCTCCATAGACCACAATCCCAACTAATACGGCCCCTAAAGTCGAAATGCTATTTCCAACAAAACTGCTTAGCAATTTATAGAAAACAAATGTAATTCCAGTCATAACTATGGAGGCTACTGTAGGTTTTAATATAACATGAACAATATTTAATTTAAAATCCCCGTATTTTCTTACCGCTAGGTAGTTTAGGAGGGCAAAAATAGCATATCCTATGATTGTGCCAATAGCAGCTCCATTGATTCCCAAAGGTCCTGGGACCAATATATAATTTACTATTCCCTTTCCTATAGCTGCGATAACCAAATTGATTACTGGCAGATAAAAATGTCCCATTCCTTGTAGAATTCCTGTCAGGGTCTGCCCTAACATTACAAACACTAAACTTATACTCATTACAGCCAATACACCTGCTCCGGCATTATTTTTTCCATATATTAAACTCATTACTGGCTGTGCCAACACATATAGCCCTGCTGCTGAAGGAAGCCCCAAAAGAAGGGCGAATCTCGTTCCCAGTTCTATTTTATCTTGAAGTTCCTTCTTGTTATTTTTTTCTACTGCCTCTGCTGTAGCTGGAACCAATCCTACTACCAAAGCCATAGCTAGAGCCAAAGGAATACTTATAAAAGTAGATGCCTTTCCCATTTGTCCAAATAAATCTACTGCCTCAAGGCTAGTTTTGCCTGCATCTATTAACCTTCTAACAACTAAGGCGGAGTCTACCCAGTTCATCACAGAGAGAATGGATGCTCCGATGGAAATAGGAAAGGTAATAAGAATAACACTTTTTGACACTTCAAAAAAGGATAGTTCAACATTTTTATCTCTTGTTTTTTCTACATTCTGCAAGATTTCTTTCCTTTTCTTCGAATACAGCATTATTAGAATAATCGTTCCGGCTAACCCACCAGCTACTCCTCCAAAGGCTGCCCCACCAGCTGCTACCGCAACCCCATATCCAAATTTCATAAAAAGATATGCTGCTCCCAGCCCAATGATAGTTCTTGCAGAACTTTCGGCAATTTGCGAGGCAGCTGTTGGAAACATATCCTGCATTCCCTGGAAGTAACCCCTAAACACCCCCATAATCCCGATAAATATTGGACTAAGGGCAAGACCCCATAATGAATACTTAGCATCTTGGACCCATCCTTGACTCTTAATGAGCAAATCAGCTCCAAAAAACATAAATATCGAAACTACCCCACTTATTATTAGCAAAAGTAGTAAAGTATACTGAAATACTTTATGGGCCTCATAGTATTTTTTATGGACTATTTTTCCTGATATTATTTTAGATACTGTAGATGGAATTCCCACATAGGAAATAGCAACCATCAATGTATAAATCGGATAGGGCAGTTGATAATATCCAAGACCTACATCCCCAATTAGATGGGTCAATGGGATTCTAAAAAATGCACTTAATATTTTTGCAATTATTCCTCCTATCGATAGGATTAGTGCCCCCCTTAAAAACTTTTTACCGTGTTCTGACATGTTGTAACCTCCAACTCTATTGAACTTTACTTTTGCTTTTTATTCCTAGACTTATTAATTCCCCAAGCCTGTCTATTTGCCCATCCAAATACAAATATCCACAAAGAGCTTCTAGTCCTGTGGCATATTTATAATCCAATAAGTTAGCATTTTTAGGGACTGTAGAGGATTTTGCATTTCTTCCCCTTCTAAATACTGCCTCTTCTTCTTCCGTGAGATGGGGTTTTATTACGTTGTATATGGCTGCTTGAGCAGAGGCATTCACATATTCCTTTGCTTTTTTATGAAGCTTATTTACAGGGGCATTCCCCTCTGCAACAACCCCTGTTCTGATAAAGATTTCGAATACTGCATCTCCTATATATGCCAAAACCAAGGGGGAATATTCCCTTGGGTTGGCATTTTTTACTCCAAATGAACGATTAACAGACATAAGAAGTTTATTTATACCAGCCTCATTTTCCATGTTTATCTCCATTTCTATGCCCTTTTCCACTTAACACCCTGGGGAGTATCTTCTAGGGTAATACCTTTTTTCTTTAAATCATTACGAATTTCATCTGCTAAATCCCAATCCTTTGCTTTTCTAGCCTCCTGGCGCTTTTGGATTAAACTTTCTATTTCACTATCTAATAAATTATCCCCTTGTTTTTCTAATATCCCTAAGATACTACATAAATTAAGGATTTTATTTTTAACTATCTTGGCAAATTCCTTAGAGGATTGGTTAGTTACGTGGGTATTAGAAAGCTTAACCAATTCAAAGATTGATGCCACTGCATATGCTGTGTTAAAATCATCTTCCATTGCCTCTTCAAATTTTTCGTCAAATAGCTTTAAATCCCTTGATAATCTTTCCTCATCCTCAGTTATTTCTTCCCTACTATTATGGGATATCAAATGTTCTAAATTCAATATGGCATTTTTTATTCTTTCTAATCCATTTTGAGCCGATTGCATAAGTTCCCTACTAAAATTAATAGGGCTCCTATAATGGGCATTAAGCATAAAAAATCTAATAACTTCATGGGGGAATTCCCCTGCAACTTCTCTTAAGGTAAAGAAATTCCCTTTAGATTTTGACATCTTTTTATTGTCTATATTAATAAATCCATTATGCATCCAATATTTCGCAAAAGGTTTACCATTAGTGGATTCGCTTTGAGCTATTTCATTTTCGTGATGGGGAAAAACCAAGTCTTCCCCCCCTGCATGAATATCTATTGTATCACCTAGATATTTCTTTGCCATGGCAGAGCATTCGATATGCCAACCTGGACGGCCATCACCCCAGGGACTATTCCAAGAAGGTTCCCCTTCTTTTTTGGGTTTCCATAATACAAAATCCATAGGATGTTTTTTATCTTCATTTATTTCTATCCTAGCACCAGCTTCTAAATCCTCCTGATTCTTATTAGATAATTTTCCATAAGACTTAAAGGCATGGGTATAAAAATAAACCGTACCCTCTACCACATAGGCAAAGCCTTTTTCTATTAGGGTTTCAATCATTGCTATAATTTCTGTCATTTCCTCAGTGACTCTTGGGTGTACAGTTGCTCTTTTTATATTAAGGGCATCTGCATCCTTTAGTGTTTCCTTAATATATTTATCCACTATTTCTGCTGTTGTTTTGTTTTCTTCATTGGCTTTTTTTATAATCTTATCATCTACATCCGTAAAATTTTGAACATAGGTTACCTTGTATCCTTTATATTCGAAATATCGTCTTACTGTATCAAATACAATATAAGGTCTTGCATTACCTATGTGTATATAGTTATATACCGTAGGTCCACATACATACATCTTCACTTTACCCGGCTCTAGGGGAATAAATTCTTCCTTTTTCTTAGTTAATGTATTGTATATCCTCATTATTAATCACCCTCTTTTTCTAATTTTACTATCCTTTTTTTCAGTTCTTCTATTTGATATTGTAGTTTACATAATTCCATTTGTACTGGATCCGGAAGTTTAATTTGATCTAGTGCCTTACATGGATCTATCTTTTGATTATCCCTCTTTACTATCCTAGCAGGTATCCCTACACAGGTACAGTTTTCAGGTATTTCCCCTAAAACTACGGTCCCTGAACCTATCCTTGAATTATCACCTATTTTAAAGGGTCCCAATACCTTAGCCCCCGCCCCAATCATTACGTTGTTACCAATGGTCGGATGTCTTTTTCCCTTTTCTTTTCCTGTTCCCCCAAGGGTAACTCCTTGATATATAGTAACATTATCCCCTATTTCACAGGTCTCACCGATTACGACCCCCATACCGTGATCTATAAATAACCTTTTGCCTATCTTAGCCCCTGGATGAATTTCTATTCCAGTTAGCCATCTATTTAATTGTGAAATGCATCTTGCTATAAAGTACCTTTTATGTTTATAGAACCAATGGGCTATTCTATGGGACAAAATTGAATAAAAACTGGGATATAAAAAAACTTCTAAGGTTTTTTTAATTGCTGGGTCCCTCTCTTTGATCACGCTTATTTCTTCCCTAATAAATCCCATTTATACTCTCCTTTCTATATCGTTGCACAAAAAAACTTCATCCCAACTCAGAGACGAAGTTTATCCGCGGTTCCACTCTGCTTAAAGCATAAGCCTTCAACTTAAAGCATGATAACGGTATGCTACCGAAATGAATTACTTTATTTCACCCATTTTGCTTAAGGATGCACTTCATCTATCTACTTCTTTAAAATCCTTCTCAGCTTTAGGATTTCTCTCTGTAAAGGCAGATAAATTACTCTTCCAATCATTGCATTTAACTTTTTTAATTATGGTAGATTTTCTATGGTATAATCAATCCTTTTTGCAACTTTATCCTTGCCAAGTATGGATATAACTTCATATATATCTGCCCCATGACATTGACCACTTATAGCCACTCTAACAGGCATAAATAAATTCTTACCTTTTACACCTGTTTCTTTTTGAATAGACTTTAATATAACTTTAACTTCATCTGAAGTCAATTCCTGTGCAGCATTTACCTTTCCCTTAAATAATAAAAGTATATCTTTTACATGTTCAAGCTTCAATACTTCTTCTGCCTGAGTATCTTCAGGTTTTATTTCATCTTCAAAGAACACTCGGACATGTTCTGTAATTTGTTCTAGATAATCAAATTTTTCTCTTGTAGCATTTACCATCCTTTGTACTAAAGAATAATTATCCTTAGCCTCTTTTTCTGTCATGAATCCTGCATTTACAAAGTATGGAATGGCTAAATCAGTCACTCTATTAATATCTATTTCTCTAATATATCTTCCGTTAATATAATTTAGCTTCTTAATATCAAATACAGCAGGGTTTTTTGTCACCCTTCCTAGGGAAAAAAGCCTTTCTAATTCATCTAAAGTGAATATTTCTTCTTCTCCCTCTGGGGACCATCCAAGAAGGGCAAGGAAATTAACGATTGCTTCCGGTAGATAACCCTTATTTCTATATTGGTCTACATGGGTCGAGCCGTGACGTTTACTCATTTTACTTCTATCTTCCCCAAGTATTAAGGAAACATGAGCAAATTTAGGGACCTCAAATCCCAGGGCTTCATAAATTAAGATTTGTCTTGGGGTATTGGATAAATGTTCTTCCCCTCTGATGACGGTAGTAATACCCATTAAGTGATCGTCTATGGTCACAGCAAAGTTGTATACTGGGGCACCATCTGATTTTACTATTATAAAATCTCCTACTCCGTCACTTTCAAATTCTACGTCTCCCCTAACCTTATCATGAACTATAATTTTTTGTCCCTCTGGAACCCTAAACCTAATAACAGGTTTTCGCCCTTGTTTTTCGTATTCTTTTGCCTGTTCCGGGGTTAAATTTCTGCATTTACCTGTATACCTTGGAAGTTCATTTTTTTCTCTTTGGGCTTTCCTCTCTGCTTCTATTTCTTCTGCTGTACAATAACAATAGTAGGCCTTACCTTCATCAATGAGCTTTTTAATAAATTTGTCATATAAATTAAGCCTTTCCATAGAACGATAGGGACCACTTTCCCCCCCAATCTCAATACCCTCATCCCAGGTAATCCCAAGCCAATGAAGATCTCTTATAATTACCTCCTCTGACTCTTTAGATGAACGGGCAAGATCAGTGTCTTCTATCCTAACAAGAAATTTGCCCCCATTTTTTTTCGCATGTAGGTAATTAAATAATGCTGTTCTTGCGCCTCCTATGTGTAAATATCCCGTAGGACTCGGTGCGAATCTGACTTTTTCTATTTTTTGCATTTTAATGCCTCCTATTAAACCTTTGCAAATAAATTAAATTTGTTATTTATTCTAGAAAATAGAACGCATTCAATGCGTCCTTATACTAGTTATTTTACAATAAAATATACTTTTATTGTACCCCTTAATCAAATAATATTATCATTTTCCTCTAAATAATTTAAGAATACATTGACTACATATTCATCAAATTGACTTCCCTTATTATTTGATAAAATATCTGCTGCTTTTTTAAAGTTCATCCCCTTACGATAAGGTCTATCCGATGTCATAGCATCAAATGCATCCGCAACAGAAATAATTTTGGCTTCTAAGGATATCTCTTCTTTTTTAAGACCTTCAGGATAACCTTTACCATCAATTCTTTCATGATGCTGTTTTACATGAACGCTAATATCTTTAAGTGCAGGGATATCTTTAATGATTTCATATCCCTTTAAAGGATGTAGTTTAATAACATTAAACTCATCTTCAGATAGTTTAGCTGGTTTATTAAGTATTTCATCTGGAACTCCGATTTTACCGATATCATGAAGGGCTGCTGCAATCTTTATTTTTTCTAGCTGTTTTTTTTCAAAGTTCATTTTTTTGGCTATTGCTACAGAATAATCCGTAACCCTATCGATATGTCCCTTCGTGTACATATCTTTAACTTCTATTGCATTAGCAAGAACCTTAACCGTATCAAAAAACATCTTATTGATATCATCGTATAATTTGGCATTCTCTAGGGCTATAGACAGTACATTAGAATAACAGCTAAGTAAATATTTTTCATTTTCATCAATATATTCTCCCAATAAAACAATAAATGCCACAATATGCTTATTTTTATCCAACACAGGAACTAAAGCCATTGATTTAAATTTTTCTATCAATTTGTCCTTTAATATTTTATAGAATTTAGGTGTTTTCTCTATATCTGTATGGATTTGAACATCCTCTAGAGAAATATCATAATTTAAATAACCCCTACTAATAATCCTTTTTGCAAGGGGTTCAATGATAGAAAATGTAGCTGAATCCCTGTAATATGTATCAACCAATCTTAGTCCTTTTTCCTTTGATACGAAAACTGCACCAAAAGAACTGTTTATAAAAGGAACGATATCTTTTAAAGCTATTCTAAGCAATTCATATTTATCAAAGTTTGAAGTTACTTCTTGACTAAAATGAAATAAATTCTTTAATTCTTCTACTCTTCTGTTTAATTCAATGTTCATTCTTTCCATTTCTTCCGTATATGCTTTAAGCTGAGAATGGGCAGCCTCTAACTCAGACTGTCTATTAATAAGTTCTGAGTTCTTAGATTTTAATTGCCTTGAATACTTATCAATTTCAATCTCATCTTCTTCTAATTGAACTTCTCTTTCATAAAGCATAGAAAGAACACGGTTGAATTCACTTTTTAATACATCCATCTCTCCCGTATAATGACCTTCTATCAAAATCCCTTTTTCTTTTATTTCTTCCTCTAAATATTTATTAATAGCAAGTACTTCTTCTAAAAGACAATCCATTTCACGTCTTGGCATATGCTTAATCCCCTCTAAATTATACATCTAGTTGTCTTTTACATTTTATTAATGCCTCTTCTAATCTTCCCTGGTCAAACGGTTTAACAATAAAATCCTTAGCCCCTGCCATTATGGCTTTAATAACCATCTTTTTTTGCCCCATGGCAGTACACATCAAAATATAGGTGTCAGGCTGTTCTTTTAATATCTCCTTTACGGATTCAATCCCATCCATTTTGGGCATAACTATATCCATAGTAATCACATGTGGCTTAAGGTCTTTTGCCTTTTTGATAGCATCTTCTCCATTAAAAGCTTCCCCAATTACCTTATGGCCCATTCCCTGTATCATGTTTTTTAAAACAGTTCGTACAAAAGCAGCATCATCTACAATCAATACTGTCATGTTAAACCTCCTCTTTGGCA
The DNA here is from genome assembly GCA_012519205.1 of Candidatus Epulonipiscium sp. Classification (NCBI taxonomy): domain Bacteria; kingdom Bacillati; phylum Bacillota; class Clostridia; order Lachnospirales; family Lachnospiraceae; genus Candidatus Epulonipiscium; species Candidatus Epulonipiscium sp. The sequence continues at coordinate 138,790 of JAAYQR010000011.1, forward strand.
TTTATTTAGAGGAATAATAAATTTATTTTATCATCATAACTGCTCTATTTCAATGGGTAAGTATAATCAATTTCATTCTATTAAGCAAATCGCTTGGGAGGAAATACCTCTACCTTCTCCCGTAAATCCTAAACCCTCTTCGGTTGTCGCCTTAATATTTACTTGATTGATATTGATATCTAATGCCTGGGCGATATTCTTTCTCATATCTTCAATATAAGGAGCCATCTTAGGCTTTTGTGCAATTATAGTTGCATCGATATTTATAATAGAAAATCCATCCCTAGATAATATCTCCCTAACCCGTTCTAGTAGCATAATACTCGATGCATCCTTATATTGTTCCATTGTATCGGGAAAGTGTCTTCCAATATCTCCCTTTGAGGCTGCACCTAGAAGTGCATCCATTATGGCATGGGTAAGAACATCAGCATCAGAATGGCCCATAAGCCCCTTATCGTAAGTGATTTCAACCCCACCTATGATTAATTTCCTATCTTCTATTAATCTATGCACATCATAACCCATACCAATTCTCATACTATTCTCTCCTTCTATTATTTTTGTTTTTCTACAATTTATATCAGGTGTTGAGATTTTTTTACATTTATTATATACTTTAATATATGTTAAATCTAGTACCATTTATAGGAGGGATTGCCTTGATTCCAAAAATACTAATATATGATAATAGTGTATTGCAACGCCGAAACCTAGTTGATTTTATAAATGAACTCCAACTTCCTGTGGATATTTATGAGTCTGGAGATTTCGAAGATACCCTAAGTCAAATGAAAACCAGAAACTTTGATATTATTATTACTGATGTCATTATAGAAAATATGAGAAGCATTGATACTATCAAAGAAATAAGAGATCTATACCCATATACATTTATCGTATTCGTAACAGCCCATAAGGATTATATCCTAGAACTACTAACATACTGCAGATGTTATGACTATATTACAAAACCAGTCAATAAGGAAAGGTTTCAAGATACTATAAAACAAATTCTTAAAAAAATAGAACAAAAAGATTTTAATCTTGATAGAACTAAAAACGAAAAAAATCTTATCACCCACTACAATAGCGAAACATATGTAATTCCCATAGAGAATATCCTATTTATTGAACAACAAGGATACCTCTCCATTATACATACACATCACCGTATTTATCAATGCGTATCTACTTTGATTAACATGTATAATAGCCTTAATGATATTTTCTATTTAACCCATAAGAGTTTTTAGTAAATACAAAAAATATTGACTATATATCTTATAATAGAAAAAGCACCAGCGATATATTTTTTATAAACTATGATAAAACGGCGCTACTTAGTGTTAGGAAAAAAACCGATTTTAAAAAGTTTATTAATAATCTATAATTTACAAAGTCCAACTTTTTTCTTTATATTCAAAACCTTATTATGGTATCATATAATAATATACTAATTCTTACACAATACCCTATATATTTATTACTTTCATCAAATTATAGTCAACGTTAATCAAACCTATATTTCATTTTTTTACTATTATCTGTATAATAAAACTAGAAAAGTAAGGAGTGTAGAAATGGCAAGCTTTTTTCTACTTCAGTTTCTCGAGGGATTTGCATTATATCTCATTATTATTACATTGGCAAGAAAAAAAGGCAAGATATCACTGTTCATGCTCTTTTTTCTTACCATTTTACACGGAAGCATTTATTATGTTATTGATAAACTTTTTCCTTTTCAGCTCCATGGATTAGTATTAATTATTTTATCAATACTTATTAGTTCTTTAGTATTAGAGTTAGATTTTATTTTAGCTACAATAAGTGCATTAATTTCTATATTAGTTATTATTAGCCTAGACTTTACAATTAGCATGTTATGTTTAGCTATTATAAAGATTCCTATTACCGAAATTATTAATAATACCTATATTAGAACGAATTTAACCTTTTTTGTACAAGTTTGTTTTTTAGGTGTAGCTATTATATTAAATAAAAAGAATTTTACTTTACCCAAAAAATATTTTGTTACTAAAAAAACCAGTATATTAATTTCTTCTCTCTTTTTCATAATATGTGTATTTGCCCTATTTGCTCTTATTATTAGTAGCCTTATTAGCTCTTTGCAGAGCTTAATGTACGTTTTTCTGATTATTACTTTTATATCTTTTTCATTTGTCATTTATAAATTAAATCAATATATCGTTTATATGGCAATGAAGGAAATTCAATTAGAAGAACAAAAAAATATATATAGAATATATAAAAGAACTAATGAACCACCTAAAATCCCAAAGACATGAGTTTATTAATCATATAAATGTACTATATGGCCTTGTACAGATAAAAGACTTAAGCCGTTTAGAAACTGCTAAAAGGTATATAGAAAACCTGAATATAACTATACAAGGAACTTCAAAGGTTATGGCCACCAATGAACCAGTTGTTTCCGGTCTTTTATTTACAAAAACAGCCATAGCCGAACAAAAAATATAGAGCTAGATGTACATATAACTGATAAATTTACAGATACAAGTTTATCCCTTACGGAAATATCTGTTATCCTTAATAATCTTATCAATAATGCTATAGAATTTACCGAAAATCTTCCCGAAGAAAATCGGTATATATATATCGAGATTATTGGAGATGAAGATAATATATACATAGATATTTGCAATGAAAATAATAATCAACCTATCAAGGATATGACAGTACTTTTTAATAAAGGCTTTTCTACTAAACCCAATAGTTTAGATTCTAGGGGGTTTGGTTTATATAATGTAAAAAACATTATTGAGAAGCACCGCGGTATAATCACAGTGGAATCTGACTCCCATGAAACTAGTTTCAAAATCACTTTACCAAAAAAATTTTAAAGGAGAGAGTTATATGAAAAAGAACATGTTAACAGCTTTAAAATGGATTGGAAGTGCCTCTCTAGTTTTTGCTGGATTATTTTCTACTTCTGCATGCTTTATAATTTGTTCACAACCTAAATGCCCGAAGTCTTTACAAAAGTAACATATTAATATAAAAATAACAGGTAATCCTACCTGTTATTTTTATATTCTATACTTATTTGCTCCTGTTCTATTAATATCATATAGATTATAATCATTGCCTCAAATAATATGGAATGCATTCCGATGTATTTCCATGGGGAAGATATAAAATATAAAACTATCACCCAGAAAGTAGTCATAGCTATTGCTATCCTTTTAATTTTTTTCCTTCTTTTACTACTTATGATGGGTTGATTTCTATGATCTGCTGGGGCAAAAATATATATTATTATAAATACAAAGATCCCTTCAATTAAAAAGAATATATCATTTTGGATATATAGCCCCATAAATACTGTAGCATATATTATTCCCATACTTACTATGAAGCATTTAAAATAACTATCTGCATGATACCCCCCTGCCCATATCCTAACGGAGCCAAACACAAGTATGGCAAATATCCCATACCATAGATATCCACTAAAATATAATAACAAACCAATAAAGAATAATTTTACCCCCTCGCTCATAACAGATTGTAAGCCATATTGTATCTGCCTAATTTGTTCATGGGTGTAAAGCTTACTTTTATACATCTGATAAGATATCCTTGCCGCCAATCTATCAATCATTACAACACCTCCAAAAGTAGTGATTTATGTAATATATTGTAGTATATGTATATAATACTATATAATATAAAAAAACACAATCAAAAGACCAGTATTCCTACTGGTCTTTTGAAAATAGCGGAGGACGGAGTCGAACCGCCGACACTACGGGTATGAACCGTATGCTCTAGCCATCTGAGCTACTCCGCCATATTTAGTTTTATTTTGGTGGGCGCAATAGGGCTCGAACCTATGACCCCCTGCTTGTAAGGCAGGTGCTCTCCCAGCTGAGCTATGCGCCCAAAATAATTATAAACGACCCAGAAGGGACTCGAACCCTCGACCTCCGGCGTGACAGGCCGGCGCTCTAACCAACTGAGCCACTGGGCCATTAATTTGGCAGGGGCAGCAGGACTCGAACCCACGACATTCGGTTTTGGAGACCGACGTTCTACCAACTGAACTATGCCCCTATGTATGGCTCCCCGAGTAGGATTCGAACCTACGACCCTCCGGTTAACAGCCGGATGCTCTACCGCTGAGCTATCGAGGAATATTAAAGCTGAATGCTAAAAGTTGAAAGTAGAATCTACACCTTCAAAACCAAA